>NZ_JBFAKG010000047.1:0-81267 GCF_040655595.1 Saccharopolyspora sp. NPDC050389 | reverse complement strand
TGGGCTAAGCGGCTGCGCCGCTTCAAAGACAAAACGCCCGCGTTACCACATCCGCACGTCACCACATCCAAAACAGCCTCTATAGCAGCCCAAAACACTCACGGCCCCGTTACCAGCGGAAACACCGTCACCGACGCGCTGGCCTCCGTGCGTCGGGCCGTTACTCCGCGACGTCTTCGGCCAGGTCGTCGTAGCGGGCCAGGCGCTTGCGCGGTTCATCGCCGAGCTCGTCGACCAGCGCCGCCACCACGGCTTCGACCAGGGCGAGGGCCGGAACCAGGGAGTCGAACGGGGACGGCGCCTGCACGCTGGCGGGCAGCACGATGTCGGCCGAGCTGGCCAGCGGCGACAGCCACGGGTCGGTGAACAGGATCAGCGCCGCGCCCTGCTTCTTGGCGAGGTCGCCGAACCGGATGGTCGCCTTCTCGTACCGCCGGTAGTCGAACGCCACCACCACGTCGCGGCGCCCCATGTCGAGCAGCACCGCTGCGCGGTCACCGCCGCCGTCGGGCACGTGCGAGGTGCGCGGCCGCAGCTCGCGGAGGTGCCCGGCGAGGTACTGCGCCAGGATCCCGCTGAAGCGGCCGCCGATGGTCGTCACCGGACGGCGCGCGTCGGCGAGCAGGGCCACCGCCGCGTCCACCTCGTCGGCGGGCACCGCCCCCAGGCTGGATCGGATGCCCTGCGTGAAGGCCTCCACCGACCGGTCGAGGGCGTGATCACCGGCCCGGCCGGCGGTCTTGGCGTACATGTCCAGCGGCGAGGACAGCCGCTCGCCCAGCTCGTCCTTGAGCGCCTGCTGGAACTCCGGGTACCCGACGAATCCCAGCTTGCCGACCAGCCGGAGCACGGTCGGGGCGCTCACCCCGGCCCGGGCGGCGAGCCGGGCCACGGGCTCCAGCCCGGCGAGCGGGTAGTCGGCCAGCAACAACCGGCAGACCTTCCGCTCCCCGGCGGTGGCGGTGCCCTGCTGCTGCCGGAGCAACTCCACCACGGGAGTTCGACCACTCATGAAGAACCCCACCAAGTCCGCGGAACCCCACCACATCGGACTATACCCATCCGGCGGCCGCGGGCGGTCCTCAGTGGACCGCAGGCTTGACCGGGCGAGGACGGGGCGTTTAGGGTCGCTGGGTTCTGGGCATCTGATGTCGCGCGAGGAGGTCCGGGTGTCACTGCCGGAAGAGCTCGCCGAGCGGCTGCTCGGGGCGATCATCGACGGCACCCATCCGCCCGGGGTCGCGCTGCCGTCCGAGAGCGAGCTCGCCGAGCAGTTCTCGGTGAGCAGGCTGACCGTCCGCGAGGCCGTCAAGGCGCTCCGGGTGCAGAACGTCGTGCGCATCCAACGGGGTCGCGGAACATACGTGAACCCGCCCGCGCAGTGGACCGCGCTAGATCCGATGATCCGGGCCGCCACGGCGCCCCGGTCGAGCCGGGTGGTGTCGGAGAGCCTGATCGACGCCCGCCGGCTGCTGGAGGTCGGGGCCGCCGAGCTCGCCGCCGTCAAGCGGACCGAGGAGGACCTGGCGCAGCTGCGGGAACAGCTGCAGGACATGCAGGCCGCCGCCGACACCGACGACGTGGAGCTGTTCGTCGCCGCCGACATCGCCTTCCACAACACCGTGATGCAGTCCACGGGAAACGCGTTCATCCCGCTGATGTTCGAGCCGTTCGGCCGGCTGCTGGTGGAGGGCCGGCGGGAGACCTCGGCCGTCCGCGAGATCCGCGCCAACGCGATCGAGCACCACACCAAGATCCTGCGCGCGCTGGAGTCGGGAGATCCGGCGAAGGCCAGGCAGGCGATGACGGATCACCTCGCGCAAACGTCCGAAGACCTGCGCACCCACGTGATCGACAAGCACTCCTGACCGTCCCCGCAGAGCCGCCAATTTTAGGCGAAATTGGACGGCCGCTCGCGGGAGCCCAGGTGGAGGTCGGCCCAGGGATCGGTGGGGACCACCTCGGTGCTTCGGCCGAGGTCGTCCAGCAGACGGGACTGGCGCTTCAGCTGGTGCAGGGTGATCGCGCGTTCCGCGAGGGACAGCGACGGCAGGCGGGCCGCCAGGCGCTCCTCCAGGTGCTGGCTGTCCTCCGGCGAACGCAGCCAGACGATCATCACCAGGTTGTGCTCCCCCGTCACCGCGGCGCAGAACCGGATCTCCGGCAGCGTCGCCAAGGTCCGGCCCACCGCGGAGAGCTCGTCGGGCGGCACGTTCGCCCAGAAGATCGCCGAGATCGGCCAGCCGGTGAGGCTCTGCGCGACCTCGCAGCGGATCGACACCAGGCCGTGGTCCACGAGCCGCACCATCCGCCGCCGCGCGGTGGACACGCTGGTGCCGGTGAGCGCGGCGAGCTCCGCCACGGAACGACGGCCGTCGATGCTCAGCGCGACGAGCAGGTCGCGGTCCTGCTCGGTCAGCACGCCCTGACGGGCGCGCGGCGGCGCGTGCTCCGCGAGCTCCGCGCGCTGCGCGGGAGTGAGCGCGTTGAGCCGCCAGTGCGCGCCCTCGCCGTAGACCGTGGTGGCCGTGTGCACGCTGGTGCGCCGGACGCCGGGATGGTGGCTGAGTTCGTCCAGCACGAACCGGGACAGCGCGGGCAGGCTCCGCGCGTTGATGATCACGAACAGGTCCCGCCCGCTGCCGACGTGGTGCACCGAAACGACCTGCGGCAGCCGCGCGAGCAGCATCGCCAGCCCGTCCCGTTCGGCCGGCAGGCAGTCGATCTCCACGCAGCCGAGCACGTGCGCCGACGGCGCGGTCAGCCGCGCGTACGCGGTCATCCACACCAGGCCTTGCTCGGTGATCCGCTGCCAACGGCGCGCCACCGTGCTCGGATCGACGCCGAGCACCGCGCCGAGCACCTGCCAGGAGCCGCGCGGGGCGATCTGCACGGCGTTGACCAGGGCCAGGTCCAGCTCGTCGAGGTTGGACAAATCTTGCATGCACGAACCTTCATGTGACCGTTTCCGGCAATCCAAGCAGCGCGGCTGACGGCTTGTCCACCCTTGCCCCACTGCGGGTTCGAGCCCGCGGCGAGTTCGACTGCGCCCGGAGATCACATGGACACAGCGCGTACCCGGCCCACCCGACTGGATCGGGTCTTCGCCGGGATCGAACGGCTCGGCAGCAGGATTCCCGAGCCGTTCTTCCTGTTCGTCTACCTGCTGACCGCGCTGGCGGTGATCTCCACCGCGGTGGCGGCGTTCGGCGTCACCGTCGAGGTGCCGGGCAAGCCCGAGCCGATCGCGGTGCGCGCGGTGCTCAGCACCGAGGGCCTGGTGTGGTTCCTGACGAACTTCGTGGACAACTTCATCGGCTTCCCGCCGCTGGGCACGGTGCTGGCGATGATGCTCGTCGTCGGGTTCGCCGAGCGGACCGGGTTCCTGACCGCCGCGGTCACCCTCGTCTTCGGTCGCGCGCCGCGCTGGCTGCTGCCCTACGTGGTGGCGTTCGTGGCGTGCCAGGCGCACGTGATGTCCGATCCGTCGCTGATCGTCATCCCGCCGCTGGCGGCGCTGATGTTCAAGGCCGCCGGGCGGCACCCGGTGGCCGGGCTCATCGGCGCTTTCGCTTGCGGCGCAACGGGTTACGCGGGCGGCATCCTGGTCGGTTCGCTGGACGGGCTGCTTGAGGGCATCACCCGCAAGGCGCTGCAGATCGCGCCGCTGGCCACCGAGGTGCACACCCACATCGCGATGAACTACTTCTTCGCCGCGACCGCCGGCCTGCTGCTCCCGCTGGTCGGCGGATTCCTGATCGACCGGGTGCTGGAGCCGCGGCTCGGGCCGTGGACCGATCCCGACGGCGAGCAGGTGACGGAGCTGACCGCGCGGCAGCGCAAGGGCGTGTGGCGGGCGTTCGCGGTGCTCGCCGGTTACGTCGTGCTGGCGTTCGGCACCTGGCTGCTGCCCGGCAGCTTCCTGCGCGGCGACGGCGGCGCGCTGGTGCCCTCGCCGTTCCTGGAGAGCATCGTCCCGCTGATCATCATCGCCTTCCTGCTGGCCGGGCTGGTCTACGGGCGCACCGCGGGCACCGTCGCCGAGCGCGCGGACGTGCCGCGGATGATGACCGAGACGGTCAAGGACATGGCCGGCTACATCGTGTTCATCTTCGTCGCCGCCCAGTTCATCGCCCTGTTCACCTGGTCGAACCTGGGCACGCTGATCGCCGTCGGCGCCGCAGACGGGCTGCGGGCCGCGAACCTGACGGGCTTCCCGGCGATCATCGTGATGGTGCTGCTGGCGACGGTGGCGAACCTGTTCGTCACCTCGGGTTCGGCGCTGTGGTCGCTGCTGGCGCCGGTGATGATCCCGGCGTTCACCATCCTCGGCTACGACCCGGCGTTCATCCAGGCGGCGTACCGGATCGGCGACTCGACCACGCAGGCGGTCAGCCCGCTCAACGCCTACGTCTACATCCTGCTGAGCGTGAACCGGAAGTACCAGCCGGAGACGCAGCTGGGCACCCTGCTGGCCCGGTTGAGCGTCTTCGTGCTGCCGTTCTTCGCGATGTGGCTGCTGATCCTCGCGGTGTTCTACTTCTTCGACCTGCCGGTGGGCCCTGGCGCCGGCATCCGGCTGTGACCGTCTACAAAGGATAGATGATGCAGTTCGACGAGCTCGTGGCGCTGCGGCGCGACTTCCACCGGTACGCCGAGCCCGCGTTCCTGGAGATCCGCACGTCCAGCATCGTCGCGTCGCGGCTGCGGGCGCTGGGCCTGGAGCCGCTGACCGGCCAGGCCGCGATGCGGGCGGACACCGTGGTCGACTACCCGACCGCCGAGCGGCGCGAGCTGTTCGCGGAGCGGGCCGTGAACACCGGCGCCGACGCCGCGAGCGTCGAGCACGCCGCCGAGTTCGGCACGGCGGTGATCGCCGAGATCAAGGGCAACCGGCCGGGCCCGGTCTGGGGCCTGCGGTTCGACATGGACGCCCTGCCGCTGGCGGAGTCCGAGAGCGCGGAACACGCCCCGGCGGCACAGGGATTCCGCTGTGACTACGGCGCGATGCACGCCTGCGCCCACGACACCCACACGGCCATCGGCCTCGGCCTGGCCAGCCGCCTGGCGGCGAACAACGACTTCGCGGGCACGGTCCGGTTCCTGTTCCAGCCCGCCGAGGAAGGCGGCCGCGGGGCGGCGTCGATGATCGCCGCCGGGGCGGCGGAAGGCATCGACCGGTTCGTCGCGGTGCACCTCGGGCTCGACGAACCGGCAGGGAAGGTCAGCGGCGGAATCCAGGGCCTGCTCGCCACCACCAAGATGCGGGCCAGGTTCACCGGCACGGCCGCGCACGCCGCCGGAGCTCCGGAGCAGGGCGCGAACGCGCTGGTCACGGCGGCGAGCGCGCTGCTCAACGTGATGGCGCTGCCGCGGTACTCCACTGCGGACACCCGGATCAACGTGGGCACGCTGCACGGCGGCGACAACGTCAACATCGTGCCGTCCTGGGCGGAGATGACGCTGGAAGCCCGGTCCACGGACTCCGACGTCAGCTCTGACCTGACGGAGCGCATCAAGTCCACACTGCGCGGCTCGGGCGCGATGCACGGGGTCGGCGTGGACGTGGTGGAGACCGGCGGATCGGCCACTATGGACTGCGATGCCGAGCTGGTGGACACCATCGACCGGATCGCGGCGGAGCTCTCCGACGCCGGAACCACCGACGGGTTCAAGCAGATGGGCGGCAGCGACGACGCCAGCCTGTTCGCCCGCGAAGTCCAGCGCGCAGGCGGCATCGCGACCTACATGACGGTCGGCGGCGGGAACACGGCGCCGCACCACAACCCGCTGTTCGACATCGACGAGTCGGCGATGCCGGTCGCCCTCGAAGTCCTGGAACGCCTCATCCGCCGCTGACCCCGCAGGCCGTGGTTCTTCCGGTTCGCGGCAGGGAGATTCGCGCCTGCGCAAGCGGCGGAGCCACCACCCCGGCAGCTACTGAAGCGAACGGACCGTTCACCTCACCTATCGAGGCAAACGGTCCGTTCGCTCCACGTCGGCCTGCGCACCATCGCGTGTCACAGCACAACGCGACTCCCATCGCTACCGGCGAACAGCGAGCTGCGCGCGCAGGAGCTCGAAAACCCACTGCTCCCACTGTTCCGGCTTCCAGCCGCGATCGCGCACCACGAGCAGGTAGAGCTCGGGGCCGAGCAGGCCGAACAGCACGTCGGCGGCGTGCTCCGCGGACACGTCGGCGCGTGCTCCCGGCTTGGCGACGAGGGCGGCGGCAGCGGCGGCCTGGACGGTGTAGCGAGGGTCGGGTCCCTGCGGCCAGAGCTCGGTGACCTCGGGGTCGGTCGCCGCGGCGATGCGCAGCACCTCGGTGATCGCCGCGACCCGCTCCATGATCTGCCGCGTGCCCGCGACATGCGCGCGCAGCTGGGCCTCGGCGGTCTCCGCTTCGAGGGCCTCGCGGAACCACGGCCGGTCCATCGTCGCGATCGGCTCGTCGTCGCCCGCGATGGCGGTGTCCACGACCTCCTTCAGCAGGTTCCGCTTGTTGCGGAACGTGAAGTAGATGGTCTGCACCGCGACGCCGGCCCGGTCGGCGACGTCCTGCAGTGGCGTCGCGCCGTAACCGCGCTCCACGAACAGCTCCCCGGCCGCCTGCAGCATCCGCAGCCGCGTCTGCCTGGCCTTCTCGGCCCGCTTGCCGCCCTTGTTGACCGAACTCATGACCGGAGTCTATAACTAGAGTCGAACTCTAGAGAGCAACTCTAGTCAAAATCCGAGGGAGTCACCGATGCGATCCGTGGTCAACACCCAGCAGGCGGAAGCGTGGAACGGCTGGGAAGGCGAGCTCTGGGCCGAGAACCCGGACCGCTACAACGGGATGCTCGACGATTTCAACGCCCCACTGTTCGCCGCCGCCGAGATCGACGAGGCCCACCGGGTCCTCGACGTCGGATGCGGAACCGGGCGCACCACGCGGCTGGCCGCCGGACTCGCGGCACGAGGCCGAGCCGTCGGCGTCGACATCTCCGCCCCCATGCTGGCCCGCGCCCGCGCCGACGCGGCGGACATACCGAACGTCGAGTTCGTGCAGGGCGACGCCCAGGTCCACCCGTTCCCGGACGGCGGATTCGACGTGGCCATCAGCCGTGGCGGCGTGATGTTCTTCGCCGACCTCGTCGCCGGATTCGCCAACATCCGCCGCAGCCTCCGCCCCGGCGGACGGCTGGCGTTCATCGGCCCGACCGCCCCGAACCCCGACGGCGACTACGCCCGCGCCACCGCGCCCCTGGCCGAATTCCTCCGCGGACCGTCGCCGGCGGCCCGCGGCATGATGTCCCTGACCGCCCCGGACCGAATCCGCGAGGTGCTCACCGGAGCCAGATTCGGCGACATAACCATCGACCGGACCGAAGCCACCGAGGCGCTGGGAGCGGATGCGGCCGATGCCGCCGAGTTCGTCTGCTCGCTGGGACCGGTCCGGTTCAACCTCCAGGACGTCCCGAAATCCACTGTGGACCGAATCCGGGACGAGGTGCGCGCCGGTTTCGAGCCGTACGAAACCCCGCAGGGAGTCCAGGTCCGCGGCACCGTCTGGCTCGTCCGGGCCACCAGTTGATCCGGGAGAACACCGTGGAATCCATCGTGAACACCAGCCAGGCCGACGCGTGGAACGGCTACGAAGGCGAGCACTGGGCCGAGCACCAAGACCGCTACGACGCGGTGAACAGCGGATTCAACGAGCCCCTGCTGAACGCCGCGAACATCGGCGAGCGGGACCGCGTGCTCGACATCGGTTGCGGCAACGGGCAAACGACCCGCCTGGCCGCAGCCCGAGCAGCACACGCGGTCGGCATCGACCTCTCGGCACCGATGCTGCGACGAGCCCGGGAGGCCGCGGCGCGGGAGGGCATCACCAACGTGGTGTTCGAGCCGGGTGATGCGCAGACCCACCCGTTCCCGGACGGCGGATTCGACGTTGCGATGAGCCGGTTCGGGGTGATGTTCTTCGCCGATCCCGTCAGGGCCTTCGCCAACATCCGCCGCAGCCTGCGGCCGGGCGGGCGACTGGCGTTCGTGTGCCTGCGGAACCGGACCGAGGGAGACCTGGGCACAGTGCTGGCCGCAATGCTGAGCCGGATCCCCGAACCGCCCGCCGAAGCCCCGGACGTGCCAGGACCGACCTCGCTCGCCGACCCCGAACGCATCCGAGAAGTGCTGACCGAAGCAGGTTTCGCGAACCTGAAGATCACCGCCGCGGAAGCCCCGCAGGTGTGGGGCCGGAATGCCACGGACGCGGCCGACTTCCTCTTCGACTGGGCCCCGGTCCGCCACCTGCGATCCAACACATCCCCAGACGACACGAGAAGAGCAAGAGCGGCACTAACCGAAGCGATGCAGCGGTTCGCCGAGCCCGACGCAGTCCGCCTGCGAGGCGCAGCATGGCAAGTCACCGCCACCCGACCGACCTGAGTCGCTGCGGTGCCCAGTCCGGATCTGTGGTGTCGAGCGCGTTGAGGTGATCGTGGACGATGTCGGCGTCCGTGTGGCCGAGCCGCTCGAGTACGGCGAGTGCGGACTGCCAGGCTTTGCGGGCTCCTCCCGGACGCCACCTGCGTTCAGGGCTTCACCGAGCTTGGTGAGGCTGTCCGCCTCGCCCAACTCGGGATGTGTGACTCCGCGCGCTGCCCGCAAGCCACCCAGCATCCCTGCCACCGGCCCGTCTGGGCCGAGCACGCCGCACAGACCAAGACAGACAACGAGGCCGACACGTGAGAATCACTGCCGCCCAACGTCTCCAGAACGAGAATCGGATCCGCGCCGCCATCGACCGACTCTTGCGCGGGCGAGATCCGATCCGGCGGGCGCTGCGATGTCAAGGCCCTTGCCGCCGAAGCCGGTGTCGATCGCACCGCCTTCCACGGCGCTCGACCCTACGCCCACCTTGGGATAGAATTCGAGCAACGCCTGCGCGCGGTGCAACAGACCGGCAACATCCCGGATCCCCGCGACGCGCAGATCTTGCGACTCAAAGCCGACAATCGCGCACACAGCGAGCGGCTCGCCGAGGCCACCGGCACGATCGACGAACTCACCGACTTCCGCGCACAAGCCATCGCGCGCCTGGCCGCCCAGCACGAGGAAATCACCCGCCTACGTCAGGCGGCTGACGAGGACGCCAGAACGTCGATCACACGCCTCCCACGGCGCAACGCGGCCATCGGCCCCTGCTGAAACGGGGCGCCGACAACCGAAACCACAAGTACAACAGGCAGATCCATCCCCACGAACAGAATCGAGCCGACAATGACATGGTCGATACCGCGAATCACCACCGGCGCTGAACGCCGTTTGCTCGAGAGCATGCTCGACCGCAACCGGGCCGAGTTGATCAACACGGTGCGCGGTCTGTCCGAAGCAGAGGCCCGCCGCCGCCTCGTTGCGTCGCCGACCACCCCGATCGGATTGCTCAAGCACGCCGCAGTCGCCGAACGGATCTGGTTCCAGCACGTCCTGGCGGGCCTGCCCAAGAGCGAATGTGATGGCGGCACGACGCCGCGCGACGCCAGTTTCATCGTCGACGACAACGAGACCCTGGCCGACGTGATCGCCGAATTCGAGCGCGCCAGCGAGCGCTCGCGCGTGATCGCCGCCGACTTCGACCTCGACGACACCACAACACACCCCGACCTCGGCGACGTCAACCTGCGGTTCATCTACCTGCTCATCATGGAGGACTTCGCGCGTCACGCCGGCCACGGCGACATCCTCCGCGAGCAGATCAAGCAGCCCGCCGCATCCACCACCGACGTTTCAGAACAGCCATGATCGAGTTATCCATGCCACGTCATCGAGGCGGACAACAACACGCGCACTCCTTCGCGTCGCATATCCGTGCGGCGCACATCGAGGCAGCTCAATCGCCACACGCACCCATCTGAACACGGCGACTGCGGACACAAGACGCTTGTTCGCGACCGAGCTGATCAACAACGGCCTGCCGATCCACATCGGCACCGCACTTCTCGGCCACCTCAACATCCAGACGACAACGTCATCACCCACTACCAGCAGTTTCTCGACCGCCGCAGGGAACAACGCCCGGAGGACGAATACCGCATCATCAACGCCGAGGAATGGCAGGAGTTTCAGGAACACTTCGACGAACGCCGCGTCGAACTCGGCTCCTGCGGTCGCCCCTACGGCACCGGCTGCACCCACGAGCACGCCTGCTTCTCCGAACCAACTCACCGTCCATTGTGGCCAAGTCGGTTGCGGGAGTGGGTGCGTGAGTGCCTCGTCGAAGCTTGAGAGGACACTCGCCGATGACGGCCTAGCGGGCGTTCAGGGCTCCTGGGGCTTGCGAACCAGCAGTTGGGCCTGCTGGAACTGCCGCTCGTCTTCGTGAGGCTCGCGCAGCTACCGGGCGACCTCGACGAACCCGGCCTGCGCGCTATTGCGCGCCCCGTCCGGCGATCCCACGCATCCCCTTCGAAGACGATCAGGAAAACGACCACCACGAGACTGGCGCAAGCACGACCGAACCTGCATCACCGTCCGCGCAAGCCACGAAACGAAGTAGCTCGATGCCACCAGCTCGCGTAACCCGGCGGTGGTCTGATCGTTGATCTCCCGAACTCCCCGGGAGGTCATCATGCGCCGCTGTTCGCTGGCCCTGCTTCTCGCCCTGGCGACCGTTCTCGCCGGGTTGACCACCGCCGAAACCAGTTCCGCTCAGGCAGGTTGGGTGGCTCGTGGCGAGGAATATCCCGCCACAGCCACCGAAACCGATGTCGCGATCCCGATGTCCGACGGCGTAATCCTGCGCGCCGACATCCAGCGCCCGGCCGACTCCTACGGCCAGCCGGTCGACGGCCGATTCCCCGTGCTGCTGACCATCACCGCCTACAACAAGACCGTGCTCGACGGGCCTGCGTCCGCCGAACTCGGCAATGCGGGCTACTTCGTCCAACGCGGGTACGTGCAGGTCACCGTCGACGCGCGCGGCACCGGCGGCTCCGGCGGTTCCTGGGCCGCGTTCAGCGCTCGGGAGAACACCGACGCCGGCGAGATCGTCGACTGGGCCGCCTCTCCCGACCGGCCGTGGAGCAACGGTTCGGTGGGCATGCACGGCGCTTCCTACATGGGCATCAGCCAGCTCTTCGCCGCCGCCAACCGGCCCGCCGGGCTCAAGGCGATCTTCCCGCAGGTCCCCGCCGCCGACACCTACCGGGATGTCGTCGCCTCCGGTGGTGCGCTCGACGTCGGGTTCATCCCGCTGTGGCTAGGCCTGGTCACCGGAACCGGGCTGATCCCACCCGCCTACGGCGCGGGCGAACCGGACAACGCGCTGCAGATGTACCTCTCGCGGGTGCAGGGCGTCACCGGGTTCACCGCGCCGATGCTGCTTTCCGCGACGCTGGGGCTGGACTCGGCCTTCGACGGGCCGTTCTACGCCGAACGTTCGCCGATCAACGTGCTCGACCGCATCGACGTGCCCACCTTCCTCGTCGGCGGCGAGTACGACCTTTTCCAGCGCGGCACGCCGATGGTGTTCGACCGGCTCCGCGAACGCGGCGTCCCGGTGAAGATGATCTTCGGGCCGTGGGACCACCTGCAGGGCAGCACCGGCGCCGGGATCGACGAAGCCGGCTACGGCACGCTGCAGGAACTCCAACTGCGCTGGTTCGACCACCAGGTGCGAGGCCTGCCCGACCCGGCGCTGGATTCCGACATCCCGCCGCTGACCTGGCACGAGATCAACTCCGGCGAGTGGCACCACGCGCAGGGCTGGATCGACGAGCAGCGCGCCACCACATTCCAGCTTTCCGGCAGCTCTTTCCCCGGCGTGCCGGGGAAACTGGTCGCCGACGGCGCCGAACAGGGGCAGAGCACCGTCGCCCCGATCCCGGTCTCCGGGTTGTGCACCCGCTCGACCAACCAGTGGACGGCCGGGCTGCCCAACACCGCTGGGATCGCGCGGCTTTGCGAGGACAACCGGTGGAACGACTTGTCCGGCGCGGTTTTCGAGACCGAGCCGGTGGCGGAACCGCTGCGGATGCGTGGCCCGATCAACGCGCGGCTGCACACCTCGACGCCGACCGGCAACGGCATGCTGTCGGTATCGGTGTCGTCGGTGTCGCCGACCGGCGAGGTCAACCGGCTCACCGGCGGCTGGCAGGTGCTGTCGCACCGGGCGCTGGACGAATCGCGCTCGCGCTACCTCGACGGGCAGCTGATCCAGCCGTACCACCCGTTCACCAAGGAAACGCAGAACCTGTTGCAGCCTGGGGAAATCGCGCCGATCGACGTGGAGGTCTTCCCCACGGGTGCGGTGATCCCGCCCGGCCACCGGCTGCGGATCGCCGTGCAGGCCTTCGACGTCCCGCACCTCTTGCCGACGCTGCGCGACCTACCAGCGGCGCTGTCGCCGCTGACCATCCACAACTCCGCACAGCACCCGTCGCAGATCACGCTGCCGACGATCCCCGCGGAGAGGTGATCTGCTGACGATAACGGTTTGAGGCCGCGGCCGGTGCTTCGTGGCCGCCGCGGCCTCCCGGCCGTTGGTCAGCGCGCGGCGTTGATCCAGTTCTCGACGACATCGGCCAGCACGGTCATCGGCAACGGGCCATTGGTGAGGACGAGGTCGTGGAATGCTTTGAGGTCGAAACCGGCGCCGAGTTCGCACTCGGCCGCGGCTCGCAGGCGCTGGATCTCCAGACGTCCCACCATGTACGACAGCGCTTGGCCGGGCAACTCGACGTAGCGATCGATCTCGACTTGGACGTCCACTTCGGACAGAAGGGTGTGCGAGAGCAGGAAGTCGATCGCCTTCTGACGGCTCCAGCCTCGTGCGTGCAACCCCGTGTCGACGACCAGTCTGGCAGCCCGCATGGAATCCTCCGCGAGCATGCCCAACCTCGCGAGGTCGCCGGAGTACAGCCCCATCTCGTCGGCCAGCCGCTCGGCGTACAGCGCCCACCCCTCGACGTAGACGTTGATATCCGCGAGGCTCCGCAGCATCGGCAGCCCGTCGATCTCCTGCGCGAGCGCCAACTGGAAGTGGTGCCCCGGCACCGCCTCGTGGAACGCCACCGCCTCCGCGGTGAACCGCTCACGTTCCTCGGCCCGGTAGGTGTTGGCGAAGTACGTCCCCGGACGGGAACCGTCCAGCGCGGGCCGGTTGTAGTAGGCCGACACGTTGGGTGCCTCGTTGTCAGGAACGGGCTCCACAGCGCAACGCCCAGCCGGAACCCGCCGGAACCAGCCCTGTGCCGCCCGTTCGGCGCGCTCAACCGTCTCCCGAGCGACGGTCAGCAACTCCTCCGGGCTCCGCCACCGCAACGCCGGGCCCGTGCGGAGCCTGTCCTGCACCTCGCCGGCGGTTGCGGCGCCGAAGACCCGCGAACCGATCTCGACGTACTCCTCAGCGAGCTCCTCGATGAGGTCCAAGCCTGTCTGGTGCAGGTCGTCCGGCGTGCGTTCGGTGGTCGTGTGCACCCGGGACAGCGCCGCGTACACCTCCGCGCCATCCGGCAACCAGCACAGGCCCGGCTTCTCCTCCGGCCTTCCGCGTGGCACGACCTCGGTGCCGATCATGTCGCGATAGCGCGCGAACGCCGGATGGACCACGCCTTCCAGGAGGCTGTCGCGCTCGGCGACGCGGGAGCCGCTCAGCGCCGGTCCGCGAAGAGGATCGTGCTCCGGGTCGGCGAGGTACCGGTCGAGACTCGCGACGGCGGCGCGACCCAAGTACGCCAGCGGAAGCCGACCAGCCGCCATACCAGCGCGGTGACGCTCCGCGGCGTCCGCGAGATAGCTGGGAATCGCGGCCAACCTGGTCAGATAGGCGCGTTCCCCATCGTCTCCCGCGGGCCGCAGCTGCGGAAGCCCGTGCAGCAGCGCTCCGGCGGGCGCGGTCAGCTGGAACGCGAGCGTGTGCTCGATCAGCTTGGCGTCCACTCTTGCCACCAGCGCCATCGCCTGCTGCACCACAACAGCCCGCGTCACGTTCTCCTGCTCCCCGAGTCCATCGAGGTCGGCCGCACGCTGGGCGATGTGCTCGGCGCTGGCCTTGCGCGCGAGATCGGCCCGCTCGCTGAGATCGGGCAACTCGTGGTCATGCCCGCGGATGCCGAGCGACGTAGCCACCAAGGGATTCTCCTGGTGCAGCAGGGCGAGCATCTCGTCGGCGAGCTGGGTCACGGTCGTCATGCGAAATTGATACTCGATCAGCGGGCTGGTCGTCATGGAGTTTTCCCCGCAAACAAGTGAGGGGCACCCGTGACCGAAGCAACTCGGTCACGGGTGCCCCTCACCCGGAAAGCTGGATCAGTCCTTCAGTTCGCAGAGCGTGGTGCCCTGGGACACCGAGTCGCCCGGCTGCGCCGACAGGCCCGTCACCGTGCCCGCCTTGTGGGCCGTCACCGGGTTCTCCATCTTCATCGCTTCCAGCACCGCGATCAGGTCGCCCGCCGCGACCTCCTGGCCGTCGGCCACCGCGATCTTCACGATCGTGCCCTGCATCGGCGCGGTCACCGCGTCGCCGGACACCGCCGCCCCCGCCTTGCCCGTGGAGCGCTTGCGCGGCTTCGCCTTCGCCGCCGGGGCCGCCGACGAGACCGCCAGCTCCGCAGGCAGCGAGACCTCCAGGCGGCGGCCGCCGACCTCGACGGTGATCGTCTGCCGCGGTTCCGGCTCCTCCGCCTCGACGCCGCCGGTGAACGGCTCGATGTTGTTGTCGAACTCCGTCTCGATCCACCGGGTGTGCACCGTGAATCCGTCGGCTCCGACGAACGCCGGGTCGCGGACGATCTCGCGGTGGAACGGCAGCACCGTGGCCATGCCCTCCACGACCATCTCGTCCAGCACCCGCCGCGAGCGCTCCAGCGCCTGCTGCCGGTCCGCGCCGGTGACGATCACCTTCGCCAGCAGCGAGTCGAACTGGCCGCCGATCACGCTGCCCGTCTCGACGCCGGCGTCCACCCGGACACCAGGGCCGTGCGGCGCGACGAAGCGGGTCACGGTGCCCGGCGCGGGCAGGAAGTTGCGGCCCGCGTCCTCGCCGTTGATCCGGAACTCGATCGAGTGGCCGCGCGGCTCGGGGTCGGCCGTGATCCGCAGCTTCTCACCGGCGGCGATGCGGAACTGCTCGCGCACCAGGTCCAGGCCCGTGGTCTCCTCCGACACCGGGTGCTCCACCTGCAGGCGGGTGTTGACCTCCAGGAACGAGATCGTCCCGTCCAGGCCCACCAGGAACTCCACCGTGCCCGCGCCGTAGTAGCCGGCCTCGGCGCAGATGGCGCGCGCCGCCTCGTGGATGGTGCGGTGCTGGTCGTCGCTGAGGAACGGCGCCGGGGCCTCCTCGACGAGCTTCTGGTGCCGCCGCTGCAGCGAGCAGTCGCGGGTGCCCACGACCACCACGTTGCGGTGCTGGTCGGCGAGGACCTGCGCCTCGACATGCCGCGGCCGGTCCAGGTAGCGCTCCACGAAGCACTCGCCGCGGCCGAACGCCGTCTCGGCCTCGCGCACCGCCGAGGCGTACAGCTCGGGGATCTCCTCCATCGTCCGGGCGACCTTCAGGCCCCGGCCGCCGCCGCCGAACGCGGCCTTGATGGCCACCGGCAGCCCGTGCTCCTCGGCGAAGGCGACGACCTCGTCGGCACCGTTGACCGGGTCCTTCGTCCCCGGCACCAGCGGCGCGCCCGCGCGGGTCGCGATGTGCCGGGCGGTGACCTTGTCGCCGAGGTCCCGGATCGCCTGCGGCGACGGCCCGATCCAGATCAGGCCCGCGTCGAGCACCGCCTGGGCGAACTCGGCGTTCTCGGACAGGAAGCCGTAACCGGGGTGCACCGCGTCGGCCTCGGCGCGCTTGGCGACGTCGATGATCTTGTCGATGTTCAGGTACGACTCGCCGGGCGTCGAACCGCCCAGCGCGAAGGCCTCGTCGGCCAGCCGCACGAACACCGCGTCGGCGTCGGGCTCGGCGTAAACGGCGACGGAGGCGATGCCCTCGTCCTTGCAGGCGCGGATCACCCGCACCGCGATCTCACCGCGGTTGGCGATCAGGACCTTGCTGATCGGCGTCACGTCCACAGTGGTCAACTCCTCATTTCCCGGCGCGACGCCGGACGGCTGGCGAAAATCTTGTTGGCGGGCAACGACATCAGCCCGGGAGGGCCGACGCGCGCCAGGCGTGCGGGCCGGGGCGCAGCGGCCGGCGGCCCGCCGGGTGGCGAAGCGCGGCGGCCGGGTCGCCCCACAACGACATCGGTCGCTGCTGCGGCGCGGCGGCCGCGGCGTTCGCGGCGGCCACGCCGCTGAGCGCCGCGGTCAGGGCGGCGATCTCGGCGTCGTCGGGATTGCCGCGCACGATGCGCAGCACCGGACGCTCCTCCGGCGTCGCGTCCTGGCTCATCGGGCACCTCCTCGCGGGTGGGACGACGTCACAGCGGGATGTTGCCGTGCTTCTTCGCGGGCAGGCTGGCGCGCTTGTCGCGCAGCATCCGCAGCGACCGCGCCACGTACCCGCGGGTGTAGGACGGCGGGATCACCGAGTCGACGTAGCCGCGTTCGGCGGCCGCGTACGGGTTGCAGAGGGTGTCCTCGTACTCCTGCTGCAGCTGCGCCCGCGTGGCCTCGACGTCTTCGCCGTTCTCGGTCGCTTCGGCGAGCTGCCGCCGGTAGAGGATGTTCACCGCGCCCTGCGCGCCCATGACCGCGATCTGCGCGGTCGGCCACGCCAGGTTGACATCCGCGCCCAGGTGCTTGGAGCCCATCACGTCGTAGGCGCCGCCGTAGGCCTTGCGGGTGATCACGGTGACCAGCGGGACGGTGGCCTCGGCGTAGGCGTACAGCAGCTTCGCGCCGCGCCGGATGATGCCGTTCCACTCCTGGTCGGTGCCCGGCAGGAAGCCCGGCACGTCGACGAAGGTCAGCACCGGGATGTTGAAGGCGTCGCAGGTTCGAACGAACCGCGCGGCCTTCTCGCTGGCGTCGATGTCCAGGGTGCCGGCGAACTGGGTGGGCTGGTTTGCGACCACGCCCACCGGGTGGCCCTCGATGCGACCGTAGCCGGTGATGATGTTCGGCGCGAACAGCGCCCCGACCTCCAGGAACTCCTCGTCGTCGACGACGCGGGAGATGACCTCGAGCATGTCGTAGGGCTGGTTCGGCGAGTCCGGGACCAGCGTGTCCAGCTCGCGGTCGGCGTCGGTGATCGCCTCGGCGATCGAGCCGGCGCCGGTGTCGGGACCGTCGAAGACCGGCGCCTCGGCCAGGTTGTTGCTGGGCAGGAACGACAGCAGCTCCTTGACGTAGGCGATGGCGTCCGCCTCGTCGGTGGCCAGGTAGTGCGCGTTGCCGGAGCGCGAGTTGTGGGTGCGCGCGCCGCCGAGCTCCTCGAAGGTCACGTCCTCGCCGGTGACCGTCTTGATGACGTCCGGGCCGGTGATGAACATGTGCGAGGTCTGGTCGACCATCACGGTGAAGTCGGTGATCGCCGGCGAGTACACCGCGCCGCCCGCGCACGGGCCCATGATCAGCGAGATCTGCGGGATCACGCCGGAGGCGTGGGTGTTGCGCTTGAAGATCTCGGCGTACAGGCCCAGCGCCGCGACGCCTTCCTGGATGCGCGCGCCGCCGGAGTCGTTGATGCCGATCAGCGGGCAGCCGGTCTTCAGCGCCAGGTCCATGACCTTGACGATCTTCTCGCCGAACACCTCGCCCAGCGACCCGCCGAAGACGGTGAAGTCCTGGGAGAACACGCACACCTTGCGGCCGTCGACGGTGCCGTAGCCGGTCACCACGCCGTCGCCGTAGGGGCGGTTCGCGTCCATGCCGAAGTTCGTGGAGCGGTGCCGCGCGTGCTCGTCGAGCTCCACGAACGAACCCGGGTCCAGCAGCATGTCGATGCGCTCGCGGGCGGTGTTCTTGCCCTTCGCGTGCTGCTTGGCCACCGCGCGCGCCGAGCCGGCGTGCACCGCCTCGTCATTCCGCCGGTACAGATCCGCCAGCTTGCCGGCGGTCGTGTGGATGTCCGGCACGTCCACCGGCGGCTGACCGACCGGCTCCGTCGCGCTGCTCATGCAACCAACCTGTCCTCGTTACCTGCTCGGCTCCAGTGTCTGCCGCGCACCCGCGGCGTTCCAGGCCCGGAGCTGGTGAGCGCCTCGGCGCGTGGAGCCGGTTCGTCACTCTAATGCCGGGCGCGGCGCGCGTGCTGGCAGACCTGGTCATCACGGAGCCTAATGCGGCGCGGCGATCGAAGTCAATTTCGAAGTGAGCTGCCCCTAGTTCCCCCAGGCCAGGCATTCGACCATTCTCCTGCGGGGATGACGCTTAAGTGAATATCTAGTAGTAGTCAGTCGCGATCTGCTTGTGGCCGATCACACGGCCTCGACCGGCGTGTCCAGCATCAGCGCCGACCCGATCCGCAACAGCACGTCGACGTCGCGCACCGCGCCGGTGCGCGCCATGTCGTTTGCGACCGTCAACGCCGCCTGCACCAGGATCCGGGCGCGCACCGGGTCGAGCCCCGGCCGCGCCTCGCACAGCAGCCCGACCCACTCGGCCACGTAGGCGTGCTGGGTCTGCCGCGCCCGGTGCCGTTCCGCATCCGGCAGGTGGTTGACCTCGCTGACCAGGATGTCGATGAACCGGCCGTGGTCGACGGCGAAGCCGATGTAGGAGCGCAGCAGCTCGCGCAGCGCGTCATCGGCGGCCGGCGTGCTGGCCAGGGTCCGTTCGAGCTCGACCTCCAGCCACGCGTTGCCGCGGGTGATCACGGCGCCGAGCAGTTCCTGCTTGCTGGCGAAGTAGTTGTACAGGCTGGGCCCGGCGATGCCGGCCGCCGCGCCGACGTCCTCGGTGGTCACCTCGGTGTAGCCGGCGTCGGAGAACAGCCGCATCGCCGCGGCCAGCAGCAGCCGCCGCCGGGAGGCGCGCCCGGCGAACAGCGCGGACCGCTGGTCGGCGTCGGGCTCGTGGCGGTCGGCGAACCGCTGCGGCGGCTGGGTCCCGATGACGACCACCATGGCCCGCAGCAGCTGCTCGAAATGGCGCCGCGACAGATCCACCTGGTGGTAGGACGGGCTGGTCAGGACGCTGAACATGCACCAGGCGCGGAACCGGGCGTCCTCGCCGGTCAGCTCGGGCCGGAAGGCGCGCGCCACCTCGGCGAGCCCGCTGGCGACACCGCGCAGCTCCTCGCGCAGCACGTCGCGCTGCTCCGCCGGCAGGTGCCGGGCTTCGCGCTGCCAGAGCACGCCGAGCTGGCGGTGCTCCAGCGCTGCTGCGGCGAGCTGCGCGACCACGTCGTCCAGGTCCCGGTCGGCCACCTGCGCGGCGATCGCGTTGAACGGGTGGAGCTCGTCGAGCACGACCCTGGTCAGCAGTTGCTGCTTGCCCGCGAAGTGCCGGTACAGCGCCGACGACCCGACACCGACCGCCTCGGCGATGTCGCTCATGCCCACCCGCGCGTAGCCGAGCCGGTAGAACAGGTCCGCGGCGGCGGCGGTGATCAGCGCCCGGCGGTTGCGGGGACGCGTGTTGCGGGCAGGTGGATTGGTCACCTCAGCCATCGCCGCCTCCCCTGCTCGCCCGGCACAGCGAGCATACTTGCGCGCCGCACCGGGCGACGTGGCCGAGGACCCTCCACATGAGATCGCCGGCGACACCACTGGCCAGGTGCTACCCGCGCCAGGTGGCCGTGACCAACCAACCATGCGTCGTCGCCACCACGGAGCCGGAGCGCTCCAGCGTCCGCAGCGCGGCCGTGGCCTCCTCGCGCGCCCGGCCGATGGCTTCGTCGTCGGCGTCGGCGAGCCAGAACCGCATCGGGCCCCAGCCGAAGACGAACTCGGCGGCGTCGGCCGCGTCCTCGCCCAGCACCATCTCGGACTCGACCTGCCGCAGGGCGACGTCCGCGAAACCGGCTTCGGTCAGGACCTCGCGGATGCGCGCGGGATCGGTGAACGTGGCCGGTCCCGGCGCGGTGTCCTCGGCCGGATCGGGCAGGGCGACGTGCGTGGCGATCGCCGCCCACACCGCGTCGAAGTCGGTGTCGGAGGCGTCCCGGCCGCACCCGAAGGCGAGCCGCCCGGCGGGCTTCAGCGCCGCGCCGATGTTGGCGAACGCGGCCACCGGATCGGCGAAGTACATGATCCCGCCGCGGCTGATGGCCACGTCGAACCGGGCGGCGGGAAAGTCGTGAACCTGCGCATCGCCCTGTTCGAAGGTCACGTTGCCGATGCCTTCGTCGGCGGCGGTGCGCCGGGCGCGTTCGAGCATCGGCCCGGACAGGTCGACGCCGAGGACGTTCCCGTCGGCCGCCTTGCGCGCGGCGGTTCTGGTCGTCTGCCCGTTGCCGCACCCGATGTCGAGCACGCGGTGATCGCTCGCGATGCCCGCCGCATCGAACAACTCGACGTCGTTGCGGCCGCCGCGCCCGCCGACCATCGCTTCGTACCGCTCCTGGTTCTCCGCCCAGTGAGTGCCTTCGTAGCCGTTCCAGGCTTCTGCCTGATGAGAGTTGACGATCTTCATGCAGCCGAGGCTGCCGCGGCGCGCTCGCAGCTCTCACACAGAACGCACACAGCGCTCGTCACCAGCACCAGCGGGTGCGGGCGGCGAGCTGCTCGGGCGTGGTGTCGGCGCATCGCTGCGCTTCGGCTCGGCGAACCGTGAGCATCGCGTCGTGCAGTTCCTTGCCCAGGGCGTCGGCCAGCACTTCAGACGTCTCCAGAGCATCAGCCGCCTCGGCCGCGTTCGTGGGCAGTCGGCGGATTCCCGCCGCCGCGCGCTCGTCGTCGGTCAGCGCCGCCGGGTCGCCGGTGATCTCCGCGGGCAGCCGCAGCTCCTCGCGCACGCCCGCGAGGCCCGCCGCCAGCACCGCGCCGACCGCCAGGTACGGGTTCGCGGTGGCGTCGAAGCACTTCACCTCGGCGTTGGCGGCCCACTGCTCGGTGCCGGTCGTGCCGGTGATCAGCCGCATCGCGGCCTCCCGCGCCTCCCGGCCCCACACCTGCCACACCCCGGCCCAGCGGGACGGCTCCAGCCGCAGGAAGCTCGCCGGGTTGCCGCCGCCGATCGCTTGCAGCGCGGGAAGTTCCCGCAGCACTCCGGCCAGGAACGCCTCGCCGGGAGGCCGCAGCCCGTACCGGCCCGGGCCGTCCGCGAACAGGTTGCCGTCCGAGCCGTGCACGGACAGGTGCAGGTGCCCGCCGGAGCCCGCACCACCGGGCACCAGGCAGGGCGCGAAGCTGGCGCGCCAGCCGTGGCGGCGCGAGACCGCGCGCACGGTGTGCCGCACCAGCAGTGCGTCGTCGGCCGCGCCGAGCGGATCCTTCGCGGCCACCGACAATTCGACCTGCCCGAGCGCGTATTCGGGATGGAACTGCTGTACTTCGAGCCCCTGCTCGCGCAGCGCGGCGACGAGTTCGAGCGCGTAATCCGCCGTCGCCTCCAGGCGCACCTGGCCGTAGGCCGGGCCGGTGAAAGCCGGGACGAACTCGTCGGCACCGGGCTCGCTCAATGCCCATTCGTGTTCGAAGGCGGTGAGAACGGTCAGCCCCGCGTCGGCCGCGGCCTGAGCCTGGCGAGCGGCGAACGCCCGCTGGCAGGCGACGAATCGCTGCCCGTCCTGGCCGAACTTGTCGGCGGGCGCCCACGCCCAGCCCGGCAACGCCGCCAGGCGCACCAACCGGTCCAGGTCGGGCACCAGCCGCAGGTCGCCGTCCGGCCCGCCGAGGTAGCGACCCGGCACCATCACATCGTCGAAGGTGAACGTCTCGAAGCACGGCGAGGCCCCGACGCCGAACCGCGCAGCGGCGGACAACCGGTCCAGCGGAACCGATTTCACCCGCACGATCCCGGCATTGTCCACAAAGGACATCTCGACCAGCTCGACGCCCCCGCCGCGCAGCCGCGCGATGGCATCGGCCAGCCCGGCCGGATCGTCCCGCGGAATCCGCTCGCTCATACCCGCCACGCTATCCGGCGGCGCAAGCGGAAACGCACCGTCGACGGCCATCTCGCCCCCATCGTTGCGCGATGAGTTTCGGCCGTCCGGCCGGTCATACCTTGCGAAGGCGCCGATGCGCCCGCAGAGGGATGGTGAACCAATGGAAGCCAACAGCACGCACCCGTTGCCCCAGATCGTCGACCGGGCCACCTGGCAGGCTGAGATCGACCGGCTGGTGGTGCGGGAGAAGGCGCACACCCGCGAGGGTGACGCGATCGCGGCCGCCCGGCGGCGGCTGCCGATGGTCGAGGTTGACGCGCAGGTCCCGCTGGTCGGGGCGCAGGGCACGGTGCCCCTGATCGACGTGTTCGAGGGACGCCGGCAACTGATCGCCTACCTGCACATGTGGCACGACGGCAAGCCCGCCGCCGAGCAGTGCGAGGGCTGCACGTTCTTCACCGGGCACGCACGAGAACTGTCCTACCTGCACAGCCGCGACGTCACCTACGCGACGTTCTGCCAGGGCCCGTACGCCGAAAGCGCCCGGTACCGGGACTTCATGGGCTGGGAGATGCCCTGGTACTCGGCGCGGGACTCGGGAGACGCGTTGCTCTCCGGGCGCGATTTCGGCGGCTATCTCTGCTACCTGCGCGACGGTGACCGGGTGTTCGAGACTTACTGGACGACCAGCCGCGGCGTCGAAGCCGGTGCCACCAGCTACCACCTGCTCGATCTCACCACCTACGGCAGGCAGGAGACCTGGGAGGACTCGCCGGAGGGCTGGCCGCAGCCCTACGCCACCGCCGGCGAGCAGTTCCGGACCGACGGTCGGCCCACGGCGCAGTGGTCCCGGCTCGCCGCGGGCCGGTCCGACGACCTCTCCGGCTGATCAGTTCCGGTTCTGGGACAGGAGTTGTTCGAAGGGGACCGGTTCTTCGAACGCGTCGGCGCGGGCGGGTGCCGGGCGGTGGTCGACGAGGGCCGCGAACTCGCCCGCCGCGCGGTCGACGCGGTCGGCCAGCGCCGCTCCGTCGCCCGCCGAACCCCAATCCTCCGACGCCGCGTACACCGCGGTCGGCACCACCACCGCCCGCAAGTAGCTGAACATCGGGCGGATCGCGTGTTCCAGCGCCAGCGAGTGGCGCGGCGATCCGCCGGTGGCACCGATCAGCACCGGCTTGCCGGCCAGCGAATCGGTTTCCACCACGTCGAAGAACGACTTGAACAGCCCGCTGTAAGACGCCTGGAAGATCGGCGTCACCGCGATCAGGCCGTCGGCCGCGGCCACCCGGTCGAGCACCTTCCGCAGCTCCGCGCCGGGAAAGCCGGTCACCAGGTTGTTCGCCACGTCCTTGGCGTGGTCGCGCAGCTCGACGACCTCGACGCTCGGCGACTCCGCCAACGCGCGGCCGGTCGCCGCGGCGAGCTGGTCGGCCAGCAGCCGGGTGGACGACGGCTGGCTCAGGCCCGCCGAGATCACGACCAGGTTCCGCTCGCTCACTTCGCCACCTCCGCCTTCTTCGCTTCCTTCGCCGCCAGCAGCGACGCGTGCGTCGGGGCGTCCGGCACGTGCGCCGGCCGCTTCCGCTCGAATTCCTTGCGCAGCACCGGGACGACCTCCTCGCCGAGCAGGTCGAGCTGCTCCAGGACGGTCTTCAGCGGCAGCCCGGCGTGGTCCATCAGGAACAGCTGGCGCTGGTAGTCGCCGATGTACTCGCGGAAGCCCAGCGTCCGGTCGATGACCTCCTGCGGGCTGCCGACCGTCAGCGGCGTCTGCTCGGTGAACTCCTCCAGCGACGGGCCGCCGCCGTACACCGGCGCGTGGTCGAAGTACGGCCGGAACTCGCGGACCGCGTCCTGGGAGTTCTTGCGCATGAACACCTGGCCGCCGAGGCCGACGATCGCCTGGTCCGCCGCGCCGTGCCCGTAGTGCTCGAACCGCCGCCGGTACAGGTCGACCATCCGCTGGGTGTGCTCCTTGGGCCAGAAGATGTGGTTGTGGAAGAAGCCGTCGCCGTAGTAGGCGGCCTGCTCGGCGATCTCCGGGCTGCGGATGGAGCCGTGCCAGACGAACGGCGGCACGTCGTCCAGCGGTCGCGGGGTCGAGGTGAACGACTGCAGCGGCGTGCGGAACTTGCCCTCCCAGTCGACCACGTCCTCCCGCCACAGCCGGTGCAGCAGGTGGTAGTTCTCGATGGCCAGCGGGATGCCCTGGCGGATGTCCTGGCCGAACCACGGGTACACCGGCCCGGTGTTGCCGCGGCCCATCATCAGGTCGACGCGGCCGTCGGCCAGGTGCTGCAGCATCGCGAAGTCCTCGGCGATCTTCACCGGGTCGTTCGTGGTGATCAGCGTGGTCGAGGTGGACAGGATCAGCCGCTCGGTCCGGGCCGCGACGTAGCCGAGCATGGTCGTCGGCGAGGACGGCACGAACGGCGGGTTGTGGTGCTCGCCGGTGGCGAAGACGTCGAGTCCGATCTCCTCCGCCTTGAGCGCGATCCGCACCATGGCCTTGATCCGCTCGGCCTCGGAGGGCGTGCGGCCGTTGGTCGGGTCGGTGGTGACGTCACCGACCGTGAAGATCCCGAACTGCATGTGAACTCCCTCGCTGGCCAGATCCCGATCATTTAGTACGAGATTCAACTATTTCCACGAACGATTCTGCCCTGCGAGTTGTTCCCGCCGAAGGCCCGGCCGACCCGACGGGACGCACATCACAGCCAGGCCGACACACCGCCGCATGTCGGAACGCAGGGGCCCGGGCTCGGTCGTGGGTGCTGCTAGAACTGGCTCGGCTTTGTCTTTGAAGCGGCGCAGCCGCTTAGCCCACCCCCGCAACCGGCACCGCCGCGGGTTCTCAGGGGGCTTCTCGCGAGGACAGCCCCGACGTGGTGAATTGGCATTCATGATGTCGGGGATCCCACAGCGAGAAGACGCCTGAGATTCCGCCACCCGCACCGCCACGCAAAACGAGTCGGAGACAGGATCTAAGATGCGCGCCGTGGCTTCCCCCGGTCTTGAGGTGTCCGACGCCCAGCAAGTTCTGCAGCGCGTGTTCGGCTACGACTCCTTCCGCGGCTCTCAGCAGGAGATCGTCGACCACGTGATCGGCGGTGGCGATGCGCTCGTGCTGATGCCCACCGGTGGTGGCAAGTCGCTGTGCTATCAGATCCCGTCGCTGGTGCGGCCCGGTGTGGGCGTCGTCGTCTCGCCGCTGATCGCCCTGATGCAGGACCAGGTGGACGCGCTCAACGAGCTCGGCGTGCGGGCGGGCTTCCTCAACTCGACGCAGAACTACGAGCAGCGTCGCCAGACCGAGGCCGCGTTCGCCTCCGGCGAGCTCGACCTGCTCTACCTGGCTCCGGAGCGGCTGCGGCTGGATTCGACGCTGGACCTGCTCGACCGCGGCGACGTCTCGGTGTTCGCCATCGACGAGGCGCACTGCGTGGCGCAGTGGGGCCACGACTTCCGCCCCGACTACCTGGCGCTTTCGGTGCTGCACGAGCGCTGGCCCGCGGTGCCGCGCATCGCGCTGACCGCCACCGCCACCCAGGCGACCCGCCGCGAGATCGCCACCCGCCTGGAGCTGACCGCGGCCCGGCACTTCGTCGCCGACTTCGACCGCCCGAACATCCAGTACCGGATCGCGCCGAAGAACGATCCGAAGAAGCAGCTGCTGCAGCTGCTGCGCACCGAGCACGCCGGCGAGGCGGGCATCGTCTACCGGCTCTCCCGCGCCGAGGTGGAGCGGACCGCGGAGTTCCTGGTGGCCAACGGGATCGACGCGCTGCCCTACCACGCCGGCCTGGACAAGGACGTCCGCGCCACGCACCAGGCCCGGTTCCTGCGCGAGGACGGCCTGGTCATGGTCGCCACCATCGCCTTCGGCATGGGCATCGACAAGCCCGACGTGCGCTTCGTCGCGCACCTCGACCTGCCCAAGTCGGTCGAGGGCTACTACCAGGAGACCGGCCGCGCGGGCCGCGACGGGCAGCCGTCCACGGCCTGGATGGCCTACGGCCTGCAGGACGTGGTGCAGCAGCGCAAGCTGATCGAGCTCTCCGAGGGCGACGACGCGCACCGCCGCACGCTGTCCCGGCACCTGGACGCGATGCTGGCGCTGTGCGAGACCGTCGAGTGCCGCCGCACGCAGCTGCTCGCCTACTTCGGCCAGGACGCCCCGAACGCCTGCCAGAACTGCGACACCTGCCTGGCGCCGCCGGAATCGTGGGACGGCACGGTCGCCGCGCAGAAGTTGCTGTCGACCGTGGTGCGGTTGGATCGCGAGCGCAACCAGAAGTTCGGCGCGGGCCAGATCATCGACATCCTGCGCGGCAAGAAGACCACGAAGGTCGAGCAGTTCCGGCACGACTCGCTGAGCGTGTTCGGCATCGGCGTCGACCTGAGCGACAACGAGTGGCGCGGCGTGATCCGCCAGCTGCTGGCCCAGCGCCTGCTCTCCGTGGAAGGCGACTACGGCACGCTGGTGCTCACCGAGTCCAGCAGCGAGGTCCTGCGCCGCGAAGACCCGCGGCAGGTGCTGCTTCGCACCGAACCCAAGCGCGCCGCCGCGTCGACCGCCAAGTCCAAGACGTCCAAGCAGGCCGCGCAGGACATGCCACCGGAGGCGGAGCCGGTCTTCCAGCAGCTCCGGGCCTGGCGCGCGGCCACCGCCCGCGAGGAGAACAAGGCGCCGTTCATCATCTTCCACGACTCGACGCTCCGCCAGATCGCGGCGGCCCAACCGTCCACTCTGGACGAACTGGCGGGGATCAGCGGAGTCGGCGAGCAGAAGCTCGCCAAGTACGGCCAGGCCGTCCTGGAGGCCCTGGCCGGCGAGCCATCCTCAGGAGGCGAGCTGTTCCAGGACTAGGACCTGGGCTTCGCCGACTACGAAGCCCAGGGCTGCTCCGGTGGCGATGAGGATCCACTCCTCCTCGCGGAAGGCGGGGCGCAGCAGTTCCTCGAACCCCTCGGCGTCGAGCTCCTTCATCTTGGCGATCCGCGTGGTCACCCCAGGGCCGGGCCGATGCCGCGTCACGGCCGCCCCGTCCTGGCCCGATCGCGGAGGACGTTCTTCTGCAGCTTGCCGGTGGACGTCTTGGGGAGGTCGCCGAAGATGATCCGCTTCGGCGCCTTGAAGTGCGCGATGCGGGCGCGGACGAAGTCGATCAGGTCGGCCTCGGCGGCGGTCGCCGCTTCGCGCAGCGTCACGTAGGCGACGGGAACCTCGCCCCACTTCGGATCCGGGGCGCCGACGACGGCCGCCTCGAAGACGTCCGGATGCGCGGTGAGCGCGTTCTCCACCTCGATCGACGTGATGTTCTCGCCGCCGGAGATGATCACGTCCTTGATCCGGTCGCGCAGCTCGACGTAGCCGTCCGGATGCCGGACGCCGAGGTCGCCGCTGCGGAACCAGCCGTCCAGGGTGGCCGCGGCGGTCGCCGCCTCGTCGCGGTAGTAGCCGAGCATGACATCGTTGCCGCGCAGCAGGATCTCGCCGGTCGTCCGACCGTCGGCGGGCACGTCGCGGCCCTCCGGGTCGACCACCCGCAGCGGCTCGGCGATCACGTTCGCGATGCCCTGCCGCGCGACCAGCCTGGCCCGCTCGTCGCCGGCCAGCTCGTCCCACTCCGGCTGCCACTCGCACACCACCGCCGGGCCGAAGGTCTCGGTCAGGCCGTAGAGGTGCCGGATGTCGATGCCGAGCTCGGCCATCCGCTCCAGCAGCGCGGGCCACGGCGGCGCGCCGCCGGCGAACACCCGCACCGGCCGGGGCGCCGGGCGCGCGGCCTCGGGATGTTCGGCCAGCATCGCCAGCACGGTCGGCGCGGCGCAGAAGTGCGTGACGCCGTCGGCGCGGATCGCGCGCCAGATCTCGGCGGCATCGACCTTGCGCAGGCAGTGGTGCACCGCGCCGGCCGCCGTCACCGCCCACGGGAAGCACCAGCCGTTGGTGTGGAACATCGGCAGCG
The DNA here is from genome assembly GCF_040655595.1 of Saccharopolyspora sp. NPDC050389. Lineage (NCBI taxonomy): Bacteria > Bacillati > Actinomycetota > Actinomycetes > Pseudonocardiales > Pseudonocardiaceae > Saccharopolyspora > Saccharopolyspora sp. NPDC050389. The sequence goes on along the minus strand of NZ_JBFAKG010000047.1, from coordinate 53,370 downwards.
TCCACAGGTAGCGCGAGGCCGTGTCGAGCTGCGCGTGGTAGGCCATCGCCAAGGCCTGCAGGTAGGCGCCGCGGTGGTGGTACATCACGCCCTTCGGGCGGCCGGTGGTCCCGCTGGTGTAGTTGATCGACAGCAGCGACCGCTCGTCGGCGACCTCGACCCGGCGCGGTTCCGCCGCGTCGCGGAGCTCGTCGTACCGGTCGGAGTCGATCACCACGAGGTCCGCGCCGGATTCGTCGAGCACTCGCCGGTACTCGGAGTCCACAATGGCCAGCCGCGCGCCGCTGTGCTCCAGGATGTAGCCGATCTCGGGCGCTGCCAGGCGGGTGTTCAGCGCGACCAGCACCGCACCGGCCAGCGGCACCCCGTAGTGCGCCTCCAGCAGCACGTGCGTGTTGGGCGACAGTACGGCGACTCGGTCGCCGGGCCGAACACCTTGCGCGGCAAGCATTCCCGCGAGCCGCTGGGCACGTTCCCAGAACTGCGCGTAGGTGTAGGTCTGCGTTCCGTCGACGACCGCCGGTCGATCCGCGAACACCGCCGCCGCACGCTCCAAAAAGGACACCGGCGACAGTTCCCGAAACGCGATACCGCTCACCACGCCCCCTCCCGGCCACCTCCGGAACACTCGACGCCGGGCCATGAACCGGCGCTGGGTGATCGGAGCATAACCACATCGGCCCGGCAAAAGCGAGAGTCCGTGCACCGCACCCGACCGGAGGCGCCCGGCGGGCTCAGAAGGCGAAGCCGCCGGGCTTGCCGTTGCGGTCGGCCAGCAGGCCCGCGAGGGTCGCGATGGCGATCTCCGGCGGTGTGCGGGAGCCGATGTTCAGGCCGATCGGCCGGTGCACGCGCTCGATCTCGGCATCCGGGACGCCGAGCTCCCGGAGTGCGGCCACGTGCGGCCCCGCGTGGCGCGGGTTGCCCATGATGCCCACCCAGCGGGCTTCGTGCTTCAGCACGTCCCGCAGCAGCGGGCCGAGTTCCGGGCGGTGGTGGTCGGTCACCACGACGTCCGCCTCGGGCCCCAGCTCCGGCACCGCCGGGAGCGCATCCGCCCCGGCCCGCTCGGTGTCCGGTTCGACCAGGATCGTCCGGAAACCGAGGTCCCGGCCGTAGCGCAGCAGGAATTCCGCCACCGGCGAGGCGAAAACCGCCACCAGCACGCGGCCACCGGACGACTCCGACGAGACTTCGCCGTGCGCCACCGCGCACGCAGCATCCTCGGTCATCCACCCAGTGTGCCAGCCGCGCCCGGCCGGGACCACACCCCCAGTTAGTCCACTGTGGAGTTCAGAGCCGGGTGGCGGTGGCCAGCCAGGCCGGCACGTCGACGTGCGCGCCTTCCTCGACGCCGAGCGCCTCGGCCCGCTCGTCCCGCGCGACGCCCCGGTAGCGGGTCAGCCGGACCTCCGCCAACCGCCAGCCCTCGCCGGCGAAGGCCTCGCGGATCACGGACTCGGGGATGCGCGGGCCGAAGCCGGGTTCGACGTCGGCCAGCGCCAGGACATGCACGGTCGCACCCGGCCGGCACACGCCGTGCAGGCTGCGCACGTACTTCGCCCGGTCCTCCGGCCCGAACACGTGGAACAGCGCGCTGTCCACGACGGTGTCGTACGGTCCGCCGGTCAGCTGCAGCGCATCGGCGACGTCGAAGCGGGCGGTGACGTGCTGCGCGGCGGCGTTGGCCCGGGCCTGCTCGATCGCCGGACGCGAGAAGTCCACGCCGCGGACGTCGTAGCCCAGCTTGGCGAGCAGGATCGTGTGCTCACCCGCGCCGCAGCCGGGATCGAGCACCGCGCCGCGGATGCCACCGGCCGCCTCCAGCTCGACGATGGCCGGCTGCGGCTCGCCGATCACCCACGGAGCGCTGTTCTCCTCGTAAGCGGAGTCGAACACCGAACGATCCACCGAAGCCTCCATGCCACACCCCTCCAAAGCCGTCGATCTGCCGACCACAGCTTCGAACTTCGACCACGCTGGAAGTCAATCCCCTCGCCCGTTCAGTCCTCCCCCGCGCTCTGCCACTCGAAGAGGTAGGACATGGCGAAGCCGAGCAGGCCGGTGACTCCGGCGGCGACGGTCATCGCCTTTCCGAGGCCGTCCACGACGCCGGAGACGAGTCCGGCGTTCGCGGTGACCACGCCGATGGCCTGCGCACCGACGACGATGATGCCGAGCAGCAGGAAGACCGCGAGGCCGAGCTTGAACAGCGTCATGGCGATCCGGCGGATCAGATTCCCGGCGGACGAGGTGTCGGAGGGCATGGAGGCACCTTTCTAGACGAACAGCGGCAGCACGCCGGTGGCGATGAGGACGCCGATGACCAACGTCGGGATCACGAACCAGAGGATCAGCCGGACGAACGTGCGCGCCGGGTCGACGCCGGCGATGCCGCTGGCGATGTAGATCGGGGCCGCGCCGGGCGGCGAGGCGCCCTCGGTCGAGGCGAAGATCAGGATCACCGTCGCCGCCACGGCAGGCGCGACGCCGGCGTTGGTCAGCGCGCTGAACGCGACGCCGCCGATCGCGGCGATCGTGGCGCTGCCGGTCAGCGGCGCGGCGATGATCACGATCAGCACGCCGACCAGCGAAGCGATCACCCACACCGGCGCGTCGATGCCGTTCATGATCGCGGTGAGCTGGTCCACCAGGCCGAGCTCGCCGAGGCTGCCCGCGGCGGCGAAGGCGAAGAACAGCGTCGCGCCGATGACCGCGTAGCGCGGCGCCATGTCGCCGAGCACCTCGTTCCAGCCGCGCGCCGTGCGCGGCAGCCGCTTCCAGCCGACCAGCAGCGTCGCGACGATGGTCAGCACCGGGATCCAGACCACGATGCTGATGTCGTCGGCCGCCTCGCCGAGCCGCGCCTCCAGGAACTTCGCGCCGATGTCCAGCGTCATCAGCACCGGGATCGCGATGCCGAGGTAGACCAGCAGCGACCCGGCGCCCTGGCGCAGCGCGACGCGGAACGGCGCGATGTCCGCCGCGTCCATGGCCTGAACCTGGTAGCGGCGCACCCAGATGAACACCACGACGAAGCGGTGCAGCACCGTCCACAAGCCGCCGACGAAGGCCGCCACGATCAGCTGGTCGGCGGTGAGGACCGGCGCCACGGCGGCCGAGCCCAGCAGCAGGAACATCGACGAGCTCGGCGGGATCGAGATGCCCAGCCCCGCATTCCCGGCGACCAGGGAGGCGGCCAGGTCCGGTCGCCAGTTGGAGCGGATCATCCAGGGAATGGTGACCGAGCCGACCGAGGCGGCGATGCCGGAACCCGACCCGGCCGGGCCGCCGAGCAGCGCGGCGGTCGAGGTCGACACGTACGCCGAGCCGCCGCGCAGCCTGCCGAACACCGAGTTCAGCAGGGCGACCTGGCGGTCGATGAGGCCGAGCCGCGTCATCAGGTAGCCCATCAGGACGAACGCGAGCGCGGCGAAGACCACTTCCTCGGACATCGCCTCGTCGAGCCCGGCCCGGGCCAGCTCCAGCGCGTCACCGCCGCCGAAGAGGCAGACCACCGCGAATCCGATGAGCATCGCCTCGCCGATGTTGCGCTTCAGCACGGCGTTCCAGACGACGATCACGCCGATGTAGCAGACGAGTGCCCAAATTGCTACGCCCACAACGAGATCTCCTTTGATCGTGGAGCGTTTCGGTTTGTGTTATGCGATTTCCGCGGCCAGCGCGAGGACTCGGCGGGCCTTGGCGACGATCGGCGCGTCGACGAAGCGGCCGTCCGGCAGGACGAGCGCGCCGACGCCGTCGAGTTCGGCCCGGTCGGCGGCCTCGACCACCGCACGGGCCCGGGACACCTCCGCCTCGGTGGGCCGGAAAGCCTCGCGGATCAACGGGATCTGCCGCGGGTGGATGGCCGTTCGGCCGAACATGCCGAGGTTCCGCCCGCGCCGGCACGAGTCGAGCAGCCCCGCCTCGTCGCGGACGTTGGCGAACACCGACATCGGCACCGGCCCGATGCCCGCCGCGGCCGCGGCGACCACCGCTTGCAGCCGCAGGTGGTCCAGGGCGGCCTCGCCGACGGACAGCTCGGCGGCGAGGTCCTGCTCCCCCAGCGCGATCCCGGCGGCGCGCGGATGCGCGGCGATGGCGTGCACGTTCGCCATGCCGCGCGCCGATTCCAGCAGCGCGAACGCGGGCATCGGCCGGTCGGCGAAGACCTCGTCGAGCGCGTCGAGATCGGCCGGCGACTCCATCTTCGGCAGCCGCACCGCGGCCAGCCCCGGCGCCTCTGCGAACGCCGCCAGGTCGTCCTGGCCGCGCCGGGTCGCGAGGTCGTTGATCCGCACGTGCACCGCCGGGCCGCCGCGGGCCTCGGACAGGTAGGCCGCGGCGTCGGCCCGCGCGCGGTCCTTCCGGCTGGCGTCGACGGCGTCTTCGAGGTCGATGATCACCACGTCCGCGCCGCTGGTCGCGGCCTTGTCGAAGCGGTCGGGGCGGTCTCCTGGCACGTACAGCCAGCTGATCGGGACGGTCATGCGACGACTCCCGCCCGGCGCAGCTCATCGATCTCTTCCGCGGTGCAACCGAATTCGGTGAGCACCTCGTCGGTGTGCCGGCCCATCGGCGGGCCGGGCCAGCGCACCTCGCCCGGCGTATCGGAGAGCCGGAACAGCACGTTCTGCACGGTCACGCTGCCGAGTTCCTCGTCCGGCACGTCGACGAAGGTGCCCAGCGCGGCGTACTGCGGGTCCTTCGCGATGTCGGCCACGTCGTAGATCGGCGCGATCGCGGCCTGCGCCTCGGCGAAGGCCGCCATCACCTCGTCGGCGTCGCGCTCGGCGATCCAGCTCGCGACCGCCTCGTCCAGTTCGTCGACGTGCGCCACCCGCCCGGCGCCGGTGGCGAACCACGGTTCGGCGGCCAGTTCGGGCCGCCCCACCAGCGTCATGACCCGTTCCGCGATCGACTGGGCGCTGGTGGAGATCGCGAGCCAGCGGCCGTCCCGGGTGCGGTAGGTGTTGCGCGGGGCGTTGCTGTTCGAACGGTTCCCGGTGCGCTGCGGGATCACGCCGAGCGCCCGGTAGGCGGTCATCTGCGGGCCGAGCAGCCCCAGGATGGGCTCGATGATCGCCATGTCGATGACCTGACCGCGCCCGCTGTCCTCCCGGGCCCGGACGGCGACCATGATCGCGTACGCCATCGCCAGCCCGGCGATGCCGTCGGCCAGCGCCAACGGCGGCAGCACCGGCGGGCCGTCGGGTTCGCCGGTGCTGGCGGCGAACCCGCTCATCGCCTCGGCGAGGGTGCCGAAGCCGGGCTGCGCGGCCATCGGGCCGAACTGCCCGAAGCCCGTCATCCGGGCCACGATCAGCCGCGGGTTGATCTCCAGCAGGTCGGCAGGCGCCAGGTTCCAGCGCTCCAGCGTGCCGGGGCGGAAGTTCTCGATCAGCACGTCCGAGGACGCCACCAGCCGCCGCAGCACGTCTTGCCCCTCGGCCTGGGACAGGTCGAGGGCGGCGGCGCGCTTGTTCCGCGAGAGCGTCTTCCACCACAGCCCGACGCCGTCCTTCGACGCTCCGTGACCGCGCGAGGGGTCGCCCCGCCGCGGGTGCTCGATCTTGATCACGTCGGCGCCGAAGTCGCCGAGCAGCATCGCCGCGGACGGTCCGGCGAAGAGCGTGGCGGCGTCGATCACCCGAAGCCCGGTAAGACTGGTCATGGCGAGATAACTTATAAGATGTAACTTGTAAGTCAATAGCGATCTTCGGCCGCGTTGGCGATGCGGGATACTCGACGCAGATCGACTAGCCGAAGGACTGGGGATGTCAGGGCCGAACCGGCCGCCTATGAGCAAGGCGGACTACGTCTACAGCGTGCTGCTGCAAGAGATCCGCAGCGCGCAGATCCCCGGCGGCACCCAGCTGAAGGCCGCTCCGCTCGCCCAGCGGCTGGGCGTGTCGATCACCCCGGTCCGGGAGGCCCTGCGGCGCCTGGAGAACGATCGCCTGGTCAGCTACCAGAGCCACCACGGCGCGACCGTGATCGACCTCAGCGACGACGCCCTGTTCGAGTACTACAACGTCCGGGCCGTGGTCGAGGGTCTTGGCGCCCGGCTGGCCGCCGACCGGATCACCCCGGAACAGCTCGCCCGGCTCCGGGAACGGCACGAGGCGATGGTCCGCGATGCGGCCGAGGGCGACCGGGACCGGCTCGGCGAGCGGAGCCAGGAACTGCACCTGGCGATCGCCGACATCGGCGGGCCTGCCTTCCTCGGCAAGCACGCCCGCGCGGTCCGCAACAGCTATCCGGTGCCGACCGACGCGTCGCTCTGGCTCGACGCGGAGCACACCCAACGCCACCTGAACGCCCACGCCGAGCTCCTCGACGCCCTGGAAGCCGGAGACGGCGCGACGGCGGAGCGGATCATGATCGACCACGTCCGATCCGCCGGCACCTACCGCGTCGGCCAGCGCAACGCCGAGCACTAGTCCCGCCCCGCCGGGACCGTGGTCTCCGGCGCGGTCTCCGGTGACTTCGTGCCCGGCGGGGCCGCGACGAGCGCCGCGACCAGCAGCGTCGCCACGCCCGCGACCACCAGGCTCAGATGCAGGCCGGCGGTGAAACCGGCGCCGAACAGGCCGTCGGCGCCACCGCTGGCCATGGCCCGCTGCGCGGTCGGCACGCCGATGTCATCGGCCAGCACCGCGACGCCTCGGGCGGTGACGAGCATGCCGAGGACAGCGATGCCCAGGGCGGCGCCCGCCTGGCGCAGCGCGTTGACCACCGCTGCCGCGATGCCCGAGCGGTGCCGGGCGACGGCCGACATGGCGGCCGCGTTGGTGGCGGCGATCGCCAGCCCCATCCCACTGCCCAACACCGCGAACAGCACGCCGATGACCAGGTACGACGTGTCCGGGCGGAAGACGAGCATGGCCAGCAGCGCGGCACCGATGACGGTGTAGCCGACGACCATGGGAACCCGGTGCCCGCGGCGGCCCACCCACCTGCCGGACACGACCGTGCCCAGCGCGATCGCCAGCGAGTACGGCACGAACTGCAACCCGGCCGCGGTGGCGTCGGCGCCCTGCACCTGCTGCAGGAAGAGGGAGAAGAGGTAGAAGCAGCCGTAGGACCCGAAGCCCAGGACGAACGAGGCCGCGGCGGTGACGGCGAACTGCCGCTGCCGGAACAGCCCGACCGGCAGCATCGGATTCGGGCCGCGGACCTCCACGACGATGAACGCCGCGAGGCAGCCGAGCCCCAGCAGCAGCGGCAGCAGGACTTCGGCGGAAGCCCAGGACGCCTGCGCGCTCTCGATCACCGCGTAGGTCAGGCCCGCGAGGCCGAACACGGCCAGCACCTGGCCGAGCGGGTCGGTGGCCGCGTGCTCGGGGCTGGCCGATTCCCGGATGCCGCGCAACCCCAGCACCAGCGCGACCACGGCCAGCGGCAGGTTGATCAGGAACAGCGCGGGCCAGCCGAAGCGGTCGGTGAGCAGCCCGCCCACCAGCGGGCCCAGCACCGACGCCAAACCGCTGAAACCGCCCCAGATCCCGATCATGCGCGCCCGAGCGGCCGGGTCCGGGTAGGCGTGGGTCAGCAGCGACAGCGCACCCGGTGTCAGCACGGACGCTCCCGCGCCCTGCACCAACCTGCCCACGATCAGCAGTTCGATCGTCGGGGCGAACGCGCACCAGGCCGACCCGGCGGTGAAGATGCCCAAGCCGACGAGGAAGACCTTCTTGCGGCCGAACCTGTCCCCCAGCGCGCCGCCGGTGAGCATGAACGCCGACAGGCACAACGTGTAGCCGTCGACGACCCACTGGGCGCCGGTCGCCGTCGCACCCAGTCCCGCCTGGATCGCGGGCAGCGCGACGTTGACGATGCTCATGTCGAGCAATGCCATGAACGTCGCGAGAAAAACCGACGTGAGCAACCTGGAACCTCCCGTTGATCGGCGGGCGTGCGCCCGCCGGGAAGATCACGATGCGTGCTCAAGTCGGCTTGAGGTCAAATGGTCGGGTGAGCGAGGACCTGACTCCCATCGGAGTGGCCGCCGAGCGGTGCGGGCTGGCGGTGTCGGCACTGCGCTATTGGGAGGAACGCGGCCTGATCCGTTCGGTGCGCAACGGTTCCGGGCACCGCTGCTACGACGCGGGCCAGCTGCGCCGCATCGCGCTGGTCCGGATCCTGCGGGACACCTGCATGCTCCGGCTCGACGAGATCGCGGTGATCCTGCACGGCAATGCGCCCGAACGGCGCTGGCAGGAGGTCGTGGAGCAGCGGATGGCCGCGATCCGCGCCGAGCAGGAGCGGCTGGCCAAGGCCGAACGGTGCCTGGGGCCGTTCCTGACCTGCACCCGGGATCATCCGGCCGAGGAATGCCCGTGCCTGCGCGACGAGATCGACCGGCAGCTCGACGAGGGCGCCTGGACGTCCGATCCACTGTGGACCGATATCGCCTAGGCGGAGTTCCCGCTCGTCCCGGCGAGGAATGCGATCAACTGGTCCAGGCCCGCTCGCCAGCCCGGTTCGACCGCGGTGGCGAAGTCGCGGTCGGCGACGATGTTGGTGAAGATCAACCGGCAGCCGTCCGGGCCGTCCGCCGCCAGCTCCCAGCGCAGGACCTCCGCATCCCAGGTGTGCTCCAGCAGGTTCGGCGGATCGAACCGGGTGGTCCGCCCCTTCCCCTCCGGCAGGTCGTGCTCCTCCTTCGGCACGAAGGCCAGCGCCGTGCCGGCGGCGAAGTCCAAGCGGCTCCGGTCGTAGTCGAGGATCTCCACGAACCATGCCCGCAGCTGCGCCGGATCAGTGATCGCCCGCCACACCTTCTCCCGCGGATGCGCGAGCCGGCGCTCGAAGCGCAGCTCGTACCGGCCGTCGTCGAGCTGCCGCAATTCGTCGTTCATCCGTCCCCCATCAGTGCATATTCCGTCGGATAAATATTCCCATCGAACCATATTGGCCGCGGACCGCTGCGGCAAGTGGTGACGCGCGCCACTTGTGGGACTGGTTGGAATTACCCGGACCAGACTGACGTTGGTTGATAGCAACGGACTCAAGTAGATGGCGGCGGAAGCCAGCAACACCGTCGCGAGGAGGTTAGGAATGGCGACGTTCTTCGGACCGTCAGGCGGCCCGTTCGACGAGTACTTCGCGCGCTTCTTCGGTGCCGACGACGCCGCGCCCGGCTCGCGCCGGATCGACATCACCGAGCTGATGACCGAGCAGGCGCAACAGCTGCTGGGCGGGGCCGCGCGCTTCGCCCGCGACCGCGGGCAGACCGACCTGGACGCGCTGCACCTGCTGTGGTCGGCCGCGCACGAGACCCCGACGCGCGAACAGTTGACGCAGGTCGGCGTGGACGCCGACGCCCTCGCCGCGCAGATCGAGGAGCACCTCCCGGCTGCCGGTGAGGCCACCGGCGACCGGCCGGTGACGCTGACGCTGGCGGCCCGGACGGTGCTCGCCGACGCGCACCGGGTGGCCCGCGCGCTCGGCTCCACCTACATCGGCCCGCACCACGTCCTGCTCGCCATGTCGGCGAGCCCGGATTCGGAAACCGGGCGGCTGCTCGGCTCCGCCGGCGCCGGGCCCGAGGAGTTGCGCGCCGCGAGCCAGCGCCCCCGCGCCGAGCAGGAGGCGCCGCGCAAGGACAGCGACACGCCCACGCTCGACCAGTACGGCCGGGACCTCACCGCCCGCGCCCGCGACGGCGAGCTGGACCCGGTGATCGGCCGCGCCGACGAGATCGAGCAGACCGTCGAGATCCTGTCCCGGCGCACCAAGAACAACCCGGTGCTCATCGGCGAGGCGGGCGTCGGCAAGACCGCGATCGTCGAGGGCCTGGCCCAGCGCATCGCCGCCGGGAACGTGCCGCGGGTGCTGACCGGCAAGCGGGTGATCCAGCTGGACCTGTCCGGGATGCTGGCCGGCACCCGGTACCGCGGCGACTTCGAGGAGCGGATGACCAAGGTCATCGACGAGATCTCGCAGCACCGCGGCGAGCTGATCGTGTTCATCGACGAGCTGCACACCGTTGTCGGCGCCGGTGGTGCCGAGGGCGCGATGGACGCCGGCAACATGCTCAAGCCCCGACTGGCCCGCGGCGAACTGCACGTGGTCGGCGCGACGACGCTGGACGAGTACCGCAAGCACATCGAGAAGGACCCGGCCCTGGAACGCCGCTTCCAGCCGGTCCAGGTGCCGGAACCGAGCGTGCCGGACACCGTCTCGATCCTGCAGGGCCTGCGCGAGCACTACGAGGCGCACCACCAGGTCCGCTACACCGAAGACGCGGTGGAGGCCGCGGCCCGGCTGTCCGACCAGTACATCAACGACCGGTTCCTGCCGGACAAGGCGATCGACCTGATCGACCAGGCCGGCGCGCGCAAGCGGCTGTCGGCGGCGCCGGACGGCGCCGAGCTGCGCAGCCGCATCGAGCGGCTGGAGCAGGAGAAGGACGCGGCGGTCGCCGCGGAGGACTACGAGCGGGCGTCGGCGTTGCGCGACGAGATCGGCAAGGCGCAGGGCGAGCTCGGCGACGCCGGCGAAACCGGTGTCCTGGAGGTCACGGCCGAGGACATCGCCGAGGTCGTCGCGCGGGCGACCGGTGTGCCGGTCAGCCGCCTGACCGCCGCCGAGAAGGTCCGGCTGCAAGGGCTGGAGCAGGAGCTGCACCAGCGCGTGGTCGGCCAGGACGACGCGGTGCGGGCGCTGGCCCGCGCGGTGCGGCGGTCGCGCAGCGGGCTGGGCGACCCCGACCGGCCGGTCGGCAGCTTCCTGTTCCTCGGCCCGACCGGCGTCGGCAAGACCGAGCTGGCCAAGGCGCTGGCCGAGTCGCTGTTCGGCGACGAGCAGCGGATGGTGCGGCTGGACATGAGCGAGTTCCAGGAGCGGCACACCGCCAGCCGGCTCGTCGGCGCACCGCCCGGCTATGTCGGGCACGGCGAGGCCGGTGAGCTGACCGAGGCGGTGCGGCGGCACCCGTACTCGGTGATCCTGCTGGACGAGGTCGAGAAGGCGCACCCGGACGTGTTCAACACGCTGCTGCAGGTGCTCGACGACGGCCGGTTGACCGATGGTCAGGGCCGCACCGTCGACTTCACCAACACGGTGTTGATCATGACGAGCAACCTCGGCTCGGAGGTCGTCTCCAGCGCGGGCGGCAAGATCGGCTTCACCGCCTCGGACGCCGACCCGGCGCTGGACGAGCGGATCATGCCGCGGCTGCGCGAGGCGTTCCGACCGGAATTCCTCAACCGCATCAACGAGATCGTGGTCTTCAAGCGGCTCGACGGCGAGCAGCTGCACACGATCACCCGGATGCTGCTGGAGCAGACCGTGCGCCGGCTGCGGGCGATGGGCATCGGCGTCGAGTTCGACGCGGCGGCGGTGTCCTGGATCGCCGAGCGCGGCTACCGGCCCGAGTTCGGGGCCCGGCCGTTGCGGCGGGCGATCGAGCGGGAGGTCGACGACCGGATCAGCGACCTGATCCTGGACGGCGAACTGGCCGAGGGAGCCCGGCTGCGGGTGTCCGCGGCCGACGGCGAGCTGGCCTTCCAGATCGGCGAGCCGGCCGCGGCGGCGGCCTGATCAACCGAAACGGGGGCGGGCGCGATGAGCGTCCGCCCCCGTTCTCGTGCGCGCTGAACGCATCCGGCGGGAAGAACCGACCGTTTTCCTCGCCGGTCAGTCAGTTTCCGGCAGCACCGACCGCACGGCTTCCGGCGTCCGGGCGACGACCGTGGTGCCGTCGTCGGCCGTGATGATCGGGCGCTGGATGAGCTTCGGGTTCGCCACCAGCGCTTCGATCCACCGATCCCGGGTCGACGGCTCCCGGTCCCAGGTCTTCAGGCCGAGCTCCTTCGCCACCGGCTCGGCCGTCCTGGCGATGTCCCACGGCTCCAGCCCGAGCCGATCCAGCACCTCGGCCAGTTCCGCGGCCGTCGGCGGGTCCTCCAGGTAGCGGCGCACGGTGTAATCCGCGCCCGCCTCGTCCAGCAGCGACACCGCCGAACGGCATTTCGAACACGCCGGATTGACCCAGATCTCCATCGGAAAACTCCCTGCCGCGACGACTGCGGACACAGGCTAACCGCACGGCCGAGCACACGTGCCGATGGACCCTTCACAGCGGGAGACATCGTTGCAATACTTGTTCAACGAGGCGGATGAACCGTTGGAGGTGGCCATGCTGCCGAGGGATGAACGGCGCCGCCTGAGGGAGATCGAGCAACAGCTCAGCGGCGAGGACCCCAAGTTGGCCCGCCGGTTGACCGAAACCAGCACGTGGCGGCGGATCTGGGCGGTCACGTCGCCGCAGACGGCGCTGGCGTTCTTCGCCGCCGTTGTCGCGGTGCTGTGCCTCTTCCTCGGCGAGGGCGGTGGCGTGCTGTCCGCCGGCGCACTCGCCGCGATCGTGTTCATCTCCCGCAACTGGGAGATCCGCCTCGACTGACCGCGGATCAGGCCGGGCGTTCTCGATCTGTGGGAGCCTCCCGCTCGTCGTTGACGCTCCGCCGGGCGGCTGAAAGCATCGTGCCCATGCCCGGACGCATCGCGTTGACCTGGCGCCTGCACGTCGATCTGCGACGGCAGGCCAGTTCCGCATGTCGTTCCTGCTGACCACTTCGCGCTGATCCTCGCCCTTCCCGGGCCGCTTCGTGCTGCCCGCCGATGGCGTGCCACTTTCCCCGCAACGATGGAGCAATCGACCGTGCGTCGTCGTGAATTCCTTGCTGCCCTTGCTCTTTCCGCCACCTCTGCCGGGCTGCTCAGCGCCTGCGCGAGCGGCCGCGGCGACCCGGCTCAGGCGCCGGTGCCCGCGCCGGTCGACGCCGCGCAGCTGTCGCGGGTGACCCTGCGCGTCGGCGACCAGAAGGGAAATTCGCGTTCCCTGCTGCGGTCGGCCGGCTTGGACGACTTCCCGTACACGGTGCAGTGGGCGACCTTCCCGTCCGGCCCGCCGCTGCTGGAAGCCGCGTCGGCGGACGCGATCGACCTCGGCGCCGTCGGCAACACGCCGCCGCTGTTCGCCGCCGCGGCCGGGGCGAAGCTCAAGATCATCGCCGCGTCCAAGGGCAACGTCGCCAGCGACGCGCTGGTGGTGCTGCCGGACTCGCCGCTGCGCGGCCGCGATCAGCTCCGGGGCCGCAAGATCGCGGTCGCCAAGGGAAGTTCGGCGCACGGCCAGATCCTCCTGACGCTGCGCACCGCCGGGCTCACGCCCGACGACGTCGAGCTGGTGTTCCTGCAGCCCTCCGACGCGCTCGGCGCGTTCAAGCAGGGCTCCGTGGACGCGTGGGCGATCTGGGACCCGTACTTCTCGCAGATCCAGCTGGAATCGGGCGCCAGGGCGATCGCCGACGGGCAGGGCACCGCCAACGGCCTGAGCTTCCAGGTCGCGGGAACGGCCGCGCTGGCCGATGCGGGCCGCAACACCGCCATCGCCGACTACCTGGTGCGGCTGGCCAAGGCGCAGCGCTTCGCCGACGGAAACCGCGAACGGCGCGCGCAGGCCTGGTCCGATGACACCGGGCTGCCGATCGAGGTGACCCGGCGCGCCACCGGGCTGGGGCCGGACCTGCCGGTCGCGCTGGACGACGCGGTGATCCGCTCGGAGCAGGAACTCGCGGACGCGTTCGTGGCGGCAAAGGAGATCCCGCGCCGGTTCGAGTTCGCCGAGTTCGTCGACACCAGGTTCGCCGCCCAACTCGCCACCGCCTGACCTGTCTCCGAACTCATCTTGCGTGGCGGTGCGGGTGGCGGCCCCCCTGCGGGAGTTACGGCCGCCGCCTGGACTGTGGGAGCCCCGACTTACGTATGTCCAATACGCGGCATCGGGACTGTCCTCGCCAAGAACCCCGGCGGGGTGGGCACTGTCTGAGAACCCGCAGCGGTGCAAGCGGCGTAGGTGAGCTAAGCGGCTGCGCCGCTTCAAGAACAAAGAAGAAACCCCCGGGAGAACAACGCATGAGTGTCACCACGCACTGGTTCCTGCCCGCCCACGGCGACGGCCGGTCCATCGTGGACCGTCCGCACGTCACGCCGTCCGGCGCCGACACGCCGCGCCGCCCGGACATCGACTACCTGGCGCAGGTCGCGCAGGCCGCCGAGCACCTCGGCTTCACCGGGATGCTCACCCCAACCGGCAGCTGGTGCCAGGACGCCTGGGTCACCACCGCGGCGCTGCTGGCCCGCACCCGGCGCATCAAGTTCCTGGTGGCGTTCCGGCCCGGTTCGCTGACCCCGACCCTGGCCGCCCAGCTCGCCGCCACCTACCAGCGAGTCTCGGGTGGGCGGCTGCTGCTGAACATCGTCACCGGTGGCGAATCCGTCGAGCAGCAGCGCTTCGGCGACTGGCTGGACCACGACCAGCGCTACGCGCGCACCGACGAGTTCCTCGCCGTGCTGCGCGGCATCTTCGCCGGCGAGCCGTTCGACTTCGACGGCGAGCACTACCAGATCCGCGGCGCGACCGCGTTCGAGGCGCCGGACCCGCAGCCGCCGCTGTACTTCGGCGGCTCCTCCGACGCCGCCCTGCCGGTGGCCGCGCGCCGCGCGGACGTGCACTTGACCTGGGGCGAGCCGCCGGGCACGGTGGCGCAGAAGGTGCAGCGGTTGCGCGAACTCGCCGCCGAGGAGGGCCGCACCCTGCGGTTCGGCATCCGCGCGCACATCATCACCCGGGACACCAGCGCCGAGGCCTGGGCAACCGCGCAGAAGTTCGTCGACCAGATGGATCCCGCCGACGTGGCCGCCTCCCAGGCGAAGTTCGCGGCCACCGAATCCACCGGCCAGCGCAACATGGCCGCCCTGCACGGCGGCGTGCTGCGCAGCGACGCGCGGGACCTGGAGATCCACCCGGGGCTGTGGGCCGGCGTGGGGCTGCTGCGCGGCGGCGCGGGCACCGCGTTCGTCGGCAGCCACACCGAGGTCGCGGACCTGATCGAGGAGTACCACGCGGTGGGCATCGAGGAGTTCGTGCTCTCCGGCTACCCGCACCTGGAAGAGGCCTACTGGTTCGGTGAGGGCGTGCACCCGGAGCTGGCCCGCCGCGGCCTGCTCGCACCTGTCGAGGCCCCGGCGCCCGAGCTGGTGGCCGCAGGCCGGTGAGCGGCCGCGCCGGTCAGCGCATGCAGCGGAGATCGGCGGGCGGCTCGGTGCCCACGACCTGGCGCCACTCCTGCGGCGTCAGGTCGCGGCCGGCCGTCGCGCAGGCGCGGCGGATCCACTCCTGCGGGTCCAGCGGCCACCGCAGGAGTTCGCCACCGGCCGTGACGCTGAACAGCTCCCTGGAGTCCGCGCCGAAGGCGATTCCGCTGGTGTCGCCGATCTCGCCGCTCCAAGAGAACCCCGGTGCGGGCAGCGGCAGGACGCCGAATCGCTGACCCGAGGCGAGTTCCAGCACGACGACGCCGCCGTCGGAGCGAATCCCCGCCACGTACCGGCCGTCCGGCGAGACCGCCAGGTCGTCCCCGGCGAGGTCGGATGCCGCCAGGATGCGTTCGAGCTGCAACCGGCCCGCATCCCACACCTCGACCGGGCCGGTGGTCCGCTGCACGATCAGCCGGCCGTCCGGGGCGAATTCCACGTCCTCGGCGCCGGCGCCGGGCAGCGCGGTGGCTCGCTCGGTGGCGAGGTCGACGATCAGCACCCCGGCATTTTCGTCGGCCAGCGCGACGGAAGCGCCGTCCGGGCGCACCGCGGCGGTGGCCTGGCGCGCGTCGTCCGCGGGCCACTGCGGCCAGCCCTGGCGGCCGATGTCCTGGAGGACCGCGCCGTCTCGCACCGCACGCACGACGATCCGGCCTTCCCGGTCGACCATGACCACCCGGTCGCCGGGGATCTCGGCGACGGTCAGCGCGGGGCTCGGCGAACCCGTCATCCCGCTGGCCGGCGCGGCCCACTCCGCGCGCGTCGTGAACGGCTCCGCACCGGACACCAGCCGCGCGGCGCCGAGATCATCGACCAGCAGCAGCTCGTCCCGCAGCCAAATCGGGCGCACCGCGCTGAATCCCGTTTCCCAGCCGTTGGGGAGCTGCGCGAAGTTGTCGTCCCGCAGATCCACGACGGACAGCGGGCCGTCTTCGGGCAACCCGGTCACCAGCCGACCGGAGGCGACGTCCAGGCCCGGTCGGCTGGGGAAGAGCGAGAGGTCTTCGAGGACCACGCCGGTGTGGTGGGCGAACCGGTCGGTCTGATCGAGGTCCCAGACCACGACCGAGTCGCCGACGACCGCCGCGAGCCATCGATCGTCCTCGGCGAACTCCAGCACGTCGACCTGGCTGTTGCCCGGCAGTTCCAGCCTCGCGGCGGCCCCGTCTTGGGTGACGTACACCCGCCCCGAGGAGGCGACCGCCGCCCGCTGCCCATCAGCCGCGACGGCCAGCGCCGCCGGCGCCATGCGCGTCGGCACCGACGGCTCGGGCAAGGTCACCGGCTCCCGCTCGGTCCACGGCCCTGCCGCGAAGAGGTTCCAGCTGCTGAACTTCACGAATCCGTAGTATTTGCCGCCCGGCGAGAAAGTGGCCGTGTAGTTGTTGAACGGCGCGTACCCCTCGACCGTCGAGCCGACCGCGAGATCGGGCAGTGACAGGGCCGCGCTTTGACCGGTGTCCAGTCCCACCAGAACGGTTGCCGCGTCAGGAATCTCCAGCATGCTCGCGGCCGACAGGGGGCTCCGGACGCGCTTCAGCTCGGCCCCGGTCACCGCGTCGTGGAGCACCAGCTCCCCGGTGAAACCACCGGAGGCGTCCAGCGGGCCGGCTTCGTGCACGGCCAGCAAACGGCCGTCCGGCGACAAAGCGATCCGGTGGACGGCCTGCCCCGAACCGAGGCGCACGGTCTTCTTGGTGCCGAAATCGGCGACCACCACGGCGTTGCCGTCGGTCACCGCGGCCCGTTCGCCGTCTTCGCTGATCGCGAACTGCACGGGATTTCGCAGTTCGGTGGCGACTTCGGCCGGTCGGCTCTCGCGCACGTTCGCGACGGTCCAGCGCCGGATTCGCCCGTCTTCCGTGCTGGCGGCCAGGAATCCACCGCGGGTCGCCAGATCCGTGGCCCGGCCGCCCGCCGGCAGGTAGCCGACCAGCTGCGGATTCGCCGTCACCGCCTGCAACAACGCGGCGCTCGAATCGGTTCCGGGCCGCATCCGGTGGGCTTCCACCGCCAGCAGCTGGCTGAGGTCGAGCTGCGTGTCGATGCGCTGGCTCGACGCGGAGGCCAGCAACCGGGCCGTCGCGATGTTGGCGCGCTCCTGCGCGAGATCCGCTTGCTGCGCGGCGACGTTTCCCTGGTGCACGGCGACTGCGGTGGCGACCAGCGCGACGACCAGCAGCACCGCCAGCGCCGACACCGCGCCCCAGGCCGTGCGGAGGTTCCGGCGGTGGTGCTGGATGTGCTCGCCGACGAGCTCGTCCTTGGACATGCCGCGCAGCGGGGCGGCGAGATCGGCGATGCACTCGCGAAACCTGGGATTGGCCCGGTCGACCTGTTCGGCGTCGCTGAGCCAGCTCAGATCCACCCAGTGCGGCTCCTCGCGGAACGCGCTGCGCAGCACCTCGGGGAGCGCGTCGGTGCGCGACCAGTCGATATCGTCGCCGCGCCACGCCAGTTCGCCGCCGGCGAGCACGATCAGCATCGTGTCGGCGGACTTCTCGCGCAGCCAGAAGTCGACTTCCTTGGCCACCCACTGCGACCGCGCCGCCTCGGGCGAGGCGAGCAGGATGAACCAGCGGCTGGCGCGCAGGCCCCGCTCGATGGTCGACCACAGGCCCGGATCCGCCGACAGGGACGTCCGGTCGCGGAAGATCCGCAGTGAGCGCCGCCGGTACCAGGGCTTGGCGAAGCTCTGCAGCTCGTTCTGCACCGCAGGCGCCAGCCGCTGGTTCAGCGCGTGGCTGTAGGACAGGAACGCGTCGTACTGCGGTTCTTCGGCCATGTTCCCCCCGCCCCAGCCGGAGAGATCGTAGGGTCGCGGCGCCGCGACCAGCACCGCCGAACGACGCATTGCCGCTCACCGGCCGCCGGTGCCTTGCGCGGCCGGGGCCGGGCGGGTAATCATGGCCGGGTAATTTTGGACCGAACCGGTCCGAAATGATCCGGGCGCCGCGCAGAGGAGGCAGCGTTGACGGGCTCCGCAGGACGCCGGCCGGTGATCGCCGGCCTGGGCATGACCGAACTGGGGAAGGTCTACGGCCGCACCGCGGGGCAATTCGCCGCCGACGCCGTGCGCCTCGCGGTCGCCGACGCCGGCCTCGAACTGTCCGATGTGGACGGGATCCTCACCAACTCCGGAGTATCCGGCGGCGTCGACATCTGGACGATGCAGCAGGAACTCCAGATCCGGGACCTGCGGCTGCTGACCGAGATGCAGGCGTTCGGCTCCTCGGCCGGGTCGATGCTCGCCTACGCCTCGATGGCCGTGCAGTCCGGCATGGCCGACAACGTGGTGTGCGTGTTCGCCGACGCGCCCCGCCAGCCCGACAAGGGCAGCGCGGCGGCCTACACCGGGCGGCGCAAACCCACCGGCTTCGAGGGCCTGCTCGGCGCCAGCGGACTGACCAGCGTGAACGCCATGTACGCGCAGGCGACCCGGCGACACATGAACGCCTACGGCACCACTTCCGAGCAGCTCGGCGCGATCGCCGTGGCGCACCGGGCGTGGGCCGCGCGGAACCCGCTGGCGCAGCTGCGGGAGCCGATCACGCTCGCCGACCACCAGGAATCGCGGATGATCGCCGATCCGCTGCGGCTGCTGGACTGCTGCCTGGTCAGCAACGGCGGTATCGCGGTCCTCGTTACCTCCGCCGACCGCGCCGCCGACCTGCGGCAGCCGCCCGTGCACGTGCTCGGTTTCGCGCAGTCGCACCCCAACTACCCGGCCGCGCGCGGCAGCGAGTTCGGCCTGCGCAGCGGCGCGGCGCAGGCCGGTCCGGCCGCGCTGAAGATGGCGGGCGTGTCCATCGCCGACGTCGACGTCGTCCAGCTGTACGACTGCTACACCTTCACCGTGCTGATCACGTTGGAGGACTACGGTTTCTGCGCCAAGGGCGAGGGCGGCGAGTTCGTCGCCTCCGGCGCGCTGGCGCCCGGCGGGACGCTGCCGGTCAACACCGGCGGCGGCCAGCTGTCCTCCTACTACATGTGGGGCATGACGCCGCTGTCCGAGGCGGTGATCCAGGCCCGCGGCCACGGCGGCGAGCGGCAGGCGCCGCGCAACGACGTGGTCCTGGTGAGCGGCAACGGCGGCATCCTGGCGCACCACTCCACGACCGTGCTCAGCCCCAACTCCCCCAACTGACTCCGGGAGGTGCGATCTGGTGCGCGGTTGTTCTTCGTTGTTGGCTACTGTTGGCTGTGATGGCCGGGATGTGCCGTATCGGCGGGTTCGCGCAGAAGGCGGATTGTTCGACCGGTGCTGTGCACCGGGAGGAAGGAAATGGACGTACCATCATCCGGCGCGGTCCAGCCGGGCACAGGTATTTCACCGAAGCCGGTGTGCGGAAATTTCTGCAAATAGGTTTCGGTGCTGTGGAACGAAAGAGCATTGTTTGCGGCTGGGTGACCTCGTGAAGGTCACCAGGATCGCGTACTCACAGAATCTCAACATTGGTAAGTACACGCAGCTGGCGGAGCAGGCTCTTCGGTTGGGCCTTGTCCGCAGTGAGGTCTGGCAGCGCTATGGCTCGGTCAACGGCGCAGGACTGTCCGACCGCAAGGTCCGTGACCAGTGGATGGCTGACGGTACGGCCGAGATGTTCGGTGTGCTGGCGAATGCGTGGAAGGAAACGGTTCGGGACGCGGTCGCCGACATCACCGCGAACCGGGCCGCTGCGAAAGCAGCCGTCCGCAAAGCGATCCACCGGCGAACCTCGGACCAGGCAGAACAGAAGCGGATGTACACCGCGCTCAAACGCGACACGTGGACTGAGGACCCGTTCCTAGCGCGGCAGATGCGCAAGCACTGGAAGCGTGGCCGCAACCGCACTCACAACCAGATCGTGGTTCGATCCGATCAGTACCGCACGTTCACTCTGGGCGAAGACGGTGACGTTTGGCTTGCTGTGCCGGGTTTGCAGCGTCGCCAGTTGGTGCGAATTCCACTGACCACGACGGTGGCACCGTCCGGGACGCTACGGCTGATCCTGCGTGGCGGCCAGGTGGAAGTGCATTACCAGATCGACGCTTCCGCGATGCCGTCCTCGGCGAATCCTGCCGGTGATCGTGAGATCGGCGTGGACAAGGGCTACACCGAAGTCCTCACTGATTCCGATGGGCAGCACCACGGCACCGAACTGGGTGAGCTGCTGACCTGCGAGTCGGACTATCGGAAGGTGAAGAACGCTCGTCGGGCGAAGATCCGGTCGGTGGCGGAGAAAGCCCGCGAAGCCGGTGATCACGCCAAAGCCAACCGGATCGTCAGCAACAATCTCGGGACGGTTAAGCGGTATCGGCGTTCGTCCCGCTGGCAGCAGACAGTGCGCACCACGACGTTTCGCGCGGTGCATGCTGTTGTCGACAAAGCCGCGTTGATCGCGGCTGAAGACCTCACCAAAACGTTCACCGCGCGGAACAAACGCGGTCGGAACGTCAACCGGCGCTTGGCGGCGTGGACCAAGGGGGTCACCGCTGAGGCGCTCGCGAGCGTGTCGGAGCGCAGAGGTTCTGCGCTCACGCTGGTCAACGCGGCCTACACCTCACAAGTCGTTCCCTGCTGCGATGCCCTCGGGCGTCGTAGCGGGGACCGGCTTCACTGCACACGGTGCGGGGTGGTGTGGCAGGCAGACCACGCGGCAGCGATCAACGTCCTGCACAGAGTGGGTGACCCCGACATCACCCCGCACACCCCATACCAGCGGGTGAGAAGCATCGTGCAGCAACGGGCCGATCGCCGAGCGGATCAGACTGCCGATCCCGGACTCCAGCTCACCTTGTGGGCGGAGAGCGAAACATCCAACTCCTGATCAACCTTGATCAAAAAAAGGAAGCAGAAACCATGATCTCCGTTGCCCGCAACGAGGCGTCCGCCGAGTTCTTCGACGGCACCGCCCGCGGCGAACTGCTCGTCCGGCGCTGCCCGCGGTGTTCGCCGGTCATCGCGCCGAACGTGCCTCAGTGCCCGGCCTGCGGCTGCACCGAACTCACCTGGGAGCCCGCGAGCGGCCGCGCGACGCTGGTGACCTGGACCGTGGTCCCCTTGCCCGGTGGCGGCCACGTCGTCGCCGGTATCGTCGAACTCGCCGAGGGCCCATGGCTGCACGCGCGGATCCTCGGTGTCGCGCCCGAGGACCTCGCCGAAAGCATCGCCCTGGAAGTCGGCTTCGAGCGGCACGACGACGGCGAAGCCGTGCCGGTGTTCCACGCCTGAAGGACGAACATGCTCACCGAACTGCTGGCCGATCTGCGGGCCGAGAGCGCCGACCTGGATTCGCTGGTCGCGGGCCTGGACCCGGCCGGTTGGGCGACGCCCACCCCCGCGCCGGGCTGGACCATCGCCCACCAGATCGCGCACCTGGCCTGGACCGACGACCGATCCAACCTGGCCATCGACGATCCCGACGAGTTCCGCCGGACCGTCGACGGCGGCGTGGACGCCGGAGCCGCCGAAGGCGCGCGCGCCGAGCCCGGCGAGCTGCTCGCGCGCTGGCGCGCGGGGCGCGAGCGGCTGCAGGCCGCGCTGACCGCGGCGCCGGCCGAAGGCCGGCTGGTCTGGTACGGGCCGCCGATGAAGCCCGCGTCGATGGCGACGGCGCGGATCATGGAGACCTGGGCGCACGGGCAGGACGTGGCCGACGCCCTCGGCGTCGAGCGCGAACCCACTGCCCGGCTGCGCCACATCGCGCACCTCGGCGTGCGCACCTTCGGTTTCTCCTTCGCCCTCAACGATCTGCCCGTCCCGGACGTTGCGCTGCGCGTCGAGCTCCGCGCCCCGGACGGCGACGAATGGACCTGGGGACCGGAAACCGCGGCCGACCGGGTCAGCGGCCCGGCGCTCGACTTCTGCCTGCTGGTCACGCAGCGCAGGCACCGCGACGACCTGGCGATCACCGCCGTCGGCGAAGACGCGCGCCGGTGGCTCACAATCGCGCAGGCCTTCGCGGGCACTCCTGGCACCGGCCGGGCCCCGACCGCTTCGTGAGTGCTGACTCCGGTAAGAACCGGCATCATCACTCACGACCCGTGGGTTGCCTCGTGAGTGCTCGTTCCGGTAAGAACCGGAACCATCGCTCACGAGGGTTGGGACGCCAGCGCGATGTCGTCCGGGCGCACCGGCACCCGGCCTAGGGCCAGGCCGGTCGCGTCGCGCAGGGCGTTGACGATCGCCGGGGTGGACGACAGGGTGGGCGGCTCGCCGACCCCGTTGAGGCCGTACGGCGAATCCGGGTGCGGGAACTCGAACACCGAGATCGGCATCGGCGGCACGTCCAGGATGGTCGGGATCAGGTAGTCGGTGAACGACGGGTTGCGCACCCGGCCGTGCTCGTCGAGCAGGATCTCCTCCATCAGCGCCAGGCCGAGGCCCTGCGCGCTGCCGCCCTCGATCTGCCCCTCGACCGACAGCGGGTTCATCGCCTTGCCGACGTCCTGCGCGGTGGCCAGCTCCACCACCTTGACCAGGCCGAGGTCGACGTCGACGTCCACCACGGCGCGGTGCGCGGCGAACGCGAAGGCGATGTGGGCGTCGCCCTGGCCGGTCTCGGGGTCGATGGTCTCGGTCTTGCGGTGGTGGTACTCGAAAACCCGCTCCAGCACGTCGTCCCCGACGATGTCCGAAATGGACACGAGCGGAGATCCGCCGGAGTCCACCACGTGGTCGTCCTGCAGCGCCAAGGATTCCGCCTGCCTGCCGGTGCGGTCGGCCGCTCGGCGCAGCAGCTCCCGCGCGAGCTCACGGCACGCGCCCTGCACGGCGCCGCTGGACATCCACGTCAACCGGGATGCCGAGGCCGAACCCGCATCGCCGATCATGGTGTCCGCGGGCAGCACCACCACGCGCGAGACGCCCAGCTCGGTCGCGGCGATCTGGGACTGCACCGTGGTGATGCCCTGCCCGCATTCGGCCGCCGCGGTGTGCACCGACACCGCGGGCCGGCCCGCCGTGACCGACACCGTCACCCGCGCCGTCGAGATGTCGTCCACGCCGCCGGAATAGCCGATCGCCTTGACGCCGATCGCGTAGCCGACGCCCCGGCGGATGCCCTCGCCGCGGGTCGTGTTGGACAGCCCGCCCGGCAGCAGGTCCGCTCCGGCGGGCGGTAGCGGCCGGTTCCGCAGGTCCGCGAGCAGTTCGGCGACGGGCGCCGGGCCGTCCACGGCCTGCCCGGTCGGCAGCACGGTTCCGGTCGTCATCGCGTTGCGCAGCCGGAGTTCCAGCGGATCCATGCCGAGCTCGCGGGCGAGCTTGTCCATGTTGGACTCGCAGCCGTAGGCGGACTGGACCGCGCCGAAACCGCGCATCGCGCCGCACGGCGGGTTGTTGCTGAACACCGCGAAGCCGTCGATCTCGGCGTGCGGGACTTCGTAGGCGCCGGTGACGAAGTAGCAGGCGTTGGCGATCACGACCGGCGAGGTGGAGGTGTACGCGCCGCCGTCCATGACGAGCTTCGCCTTGACGTAGACCAGTTTCCCGTCCCGCGTGGCTCCGTGCTCGTAGTGCATCTTCGCCGGATGGCGGTGCACGTGGCCGAAGAACGACTCCTCGCGGTTGTAGACCATCTTCACCGGCCTGCCCAACCGCAGCGCGAGCATGCAGGCGTGCACATGAACGGACAGATCCTCGCGGCCGCCGAACGCGCCACCGACCCCGGCCAGCGTGAGGCGGACCTTGTCGGTGGGCAGCCCCAGGCACGGCGCGATCTGCTCCAGGTCCTTGTGCAGCCACTGCGACGACACGTACAGCTCGACGCCGCCGTCCTCGGCGGGCAGCGCCAGGCCGGACTCCGGGCCGAGGAACGCCTGGTCCTGCATCCCGACCTCGTACTCGCCGGTCACCACGATGTCGGCCCGCTCGCGCGCGGCCGCGAGGTCGCCGTGGCGGATCTTGACGTGCCTGACCAGGTTGCCGTCCGGGTGCACGCGGCGCGCGGAGCCGTCCAGCGCGCGCTCCGGATCGGTCACCGGCTCCAGGAGTTCGTAGTCGACCTGCACCAGCTTCGCCGCCCGCCGCGCCGTCTCCGGATCGTCGGCGGCGATCAACGCGACCGGCTCGCCCTGGTAGCGGACCTCGTCGATGGCCAGCACCGGCTGGTCGGCCACCTTCATCCCGTAGGTCTTCGCGCCAGGCACGTCCTCGTGGGTGAGCACCGCGTGCACCCCGTCCAGCGCCAGGGCCTTCCGCGCGTCGATGGACCGGATGCGGGCCGAGGCGTGCGGACTGCGCAGCGTCGTCGCCCACACCATGCCCGAAACCCACAGGTCCGAGGAGTAGGCGAACTGGCCGGTCACCTTCAGCGCGCCGTCCGGGCGTGGCGTGCTCCGGCCGACCCCGGCGGCGCGCTCCGTCTCGGCGCTGGGGTGCGGGGTTCGCACGTCGCCGGCCGCGGCTCGGATGTCCGGGCGGTGAAGTGACTTGTCGCGCATGCCGCCTCCAGGGGCTCAGGTGACACCGGCATCGCACAGCTCGTGTGCCGCCACGGCATGTCGGGACTCGTACCCGGCCTTGTTCCGCAAGGGTTTTCGGGCTCGCGCGGCCGAAAACCCTTGGCCGCACAGAGTGAACCCAGCGGATCGCACGCTGTCAAGAGCGGCCCGTCCGGCCCGCCGCGCCACCGCGACCGGGTGTCCGGTGCGAGCAGTCCGGAAGATTGCATGTAATATCTAGGTCGTACCGCTTATCGAGTGAGGTTCCCGCGATGCCCTCGGCACCCCGTCTCGCGCCGCTGACCGGCGAAGGCCTGCTGGCCGACCGCACGTACGCCGCGCTGAAGAAAGCCATCCTGGACAACACGCTGCCGCCCGGCACCGGGCTGAGCGTCCCGGAGCTGGCCCGCCAGCTCGACGTGAGCCGCAGCCCGGTCCGCGAGGCCGTGCAGCGGCTGATCCACGACGGCCTGGCCACCCACGCCCCGCACCGGGGCGCCGAGGTCAGCCGGGTGGACATCGACGACCTGCGCCAGCTCTACGTGGTGCGCGAGCAGCTGGAAGGCCTCGCCGCGCGGCTGGCCACGGAACACCTCGACGGCGACGGGCTGGCGCAGCTCCGCGGGATCCTCGCCGAGCACGAGGAGGCGCTGGCCGCCGACGCCGACAACGCCGCGCAGATCGAGCTGGACATGCGCTTCCACCGGGCGGTGCGGGAACTCGCCGAGAACCCGCACCTGCTGGCGGCGCTGGAGCCGATCGCCGGCCGCTCGCACTTCGCGCTGCACTCGCTGTGGCGCGGCGCGGAAGCCCCGCGGCTCGCACTGGACGAGCACCGCGCGGTGGTGGACGCGATGGCCACCGGCGACCCGGAGATGGCCGAGGCCGCCGCCCGCCGCCACATCTCCCGGCTGCGGATCCGACTCGGCCAGGCCACGGCCCGCGACGCCGCCCCGCGACGCCTCCGCCCCAGCTCGTGAGCTGAAGTGAACGGCCTGTCCACCTCGCTAGACGAGACGAACGGGCCGTTCACTCCAACCCACCGACACCGGTGCCCGCTCCGAGCAACGCAGCGAACGGACCGTTCACCTCGCTAGAAGAGGCGAGCAGGCCGTTCGCTTCGCGACACCGCTCCGGCGCCCGTGATCAGCTGGCAGCCGGGTCGAGTTCATCCTCTTCGAGCCAGGAATCCGGGGTGTAGCCCGCGTAGGTCTCGGCGTGGGAGTTCGTCGCCGACGCCTGCGTCACCTCGCCTCCCAGGTACGCCTCGGCCTGCGCCTTGTCCTTCGGCGGCGGCGTCGGCTGCAGGCCGAGCAGCTTCGCCATGTTGTTGCCGAGGTAGCCCTCCAGGTCGTCCTCGGAGAGGTTCAGGCCCTGCGGCGGCTCGTGGCACAGCACCTCCAGCTCGCGCGCCCACATGCCGGGCTCGTTCGGCGGCGAGTCGGTGCCGTAGACCATCTTGGTCTTCTTCATCTCCTTGGCGAACTCCACGATCCGCGACTGCAGCAGCCAGCCGGACTCGCCGATGACGTTGTGCGAGTCCTGGATCATCCAGAACGCCTCGAAGCAGTACACGCCGCCGGTCTGGATGCCGAAGTGGCCGAGGATGAAGGTGACGCCCGGGAACTCCCGGATGATCGGGTAGAACTGCGTCGGGATGGAGTACGGGCCGTCGCCGGTGTGGATCAGCACGATGATGCCGAGCCGGTCGCAGACCCGCATCACCGGCCGCAGCCAGTCCAGCGCCCGGTCCGGCCGGTAGGCGTGCATGTTGGCGTGCAGTTTGAGCATCCGGTAGCCGTGCTCCTTGACGTGGAACTCCAGCTCCTTCGCGCCGTTCTCCGGGCCGAACCGAGGGTTGTAGATGAAGTTGCCGATGAACCGGTCCGGATAGCGCTGCACCAGCTCGGTCACATAGGCCTGGTAGTCCCGGATGCCGTCGCGGCCGCCGCGGTTGCCCTCCCGCCAGGAGGTGTTGCCCGGCGGCGGCATGATGCAGCTGATGTCGACCCGGCGCGGCTTGCCGTTGATCCACATCGGACCGTCCATCATCTTCAGGGTCCGCTCGCCGGTGAACGGCTCACCGGTGTGCCGCCAGGCCTCGTCTACCAGGTTCGTCGGGTGCACGTGCGTGTCGATGATCAACGGATCTCTCCTGTAATGATCGGTCGCACCCCGGCCGCGATTCACCGCACCTACGGGTCGCCGCACTTCGACAGCGGCGCGTTCGAGTGCAACACCGGCCTCGGCACGATGTCAACAAGTTGCATGTAATTTCCCCGAAATCCGAGTTTCGAGCAGGTAAAGGCCAACTAGGCTAACCAACAAGGTCGCTCGACGGGGTTGACACGACACATGCACCTTGTTTTACATGTTATCCGCGAACGGGCCTCCCGCCTGACGGCACCGCCGTTCGCTCCAGCGCCGGTGACCTCCCATCGTGGGCCAACCGTTCGGCGAATCCCTCCTCAGGATGGGGGCGGTCGCGCACCGCCCAGGAAGTGAGGCGGCATGCCTCCGACCAACGAGAAGCACTGCGACCTGCTGCTCACCGGGGCAACGGTGCTCACCGTCGACGACCACCGCACCATCCACCGCCCCGGCGCCGTCGCCGTGACCGGCAACCGGATCGCGGCGGTCGGGCCGCAGTCCGAAATGGTGTCCTGGCGGGCCGAAACGGTGCTCGACTGCACCGGTCAGGCCGTGCTGCCCGGCCTCGTCGACGGGCACAACCACCTTTACCAAGCGCTGGCAAGGAGTTTGGGCGAGGGCATGTCGATCGTGCCGTGGCTGTGCGACTTCATGTGGCCGTACTCGATCGCGGTCGACGGCGACGACGCGGTGACCGCGGCCCGCCTCGCGGCGGCCGAAGCACTGCGGCACGGCACGACGACGGTGGTGGACAACCACTACGCGCCCACCGACCTGCCGACCACCCTCGCCATCGCCGACGTCATCGAGCAGGCCGGGCTGCGCGGCGCGGTGGCGCGCGGAATCGTCGGGCCCCGCACCGAGATCGCCGCGCGGCGCGGCCAGCCCGCGGCCCTGTTCCGGTACTCAGCGGCGGACGAAATAGCCATCACCCGCGAGGCGATGCAGCACCGGCCGGCGGGATCGCGGGTCGAGATCTGGCCCGCGCCGCTCAACCTCACCTACGTCGACCAGGACCTCGTCCGGCGCAGCGTCGAGCTCGCCGGCGAGCTCGGCACCAGCTGGCACACGCACTGCTGCGAAGGCAGAACCGATCCGCAGAGCTACCTGAACGCCTACCAGGCGCGCCCGGTGCAGTGGCTGGCGAAGGCCGGGCTGCTCGACGAGCGCGCCACGATGGCGCACGCGATCTGGCTCGACGAAGCCGAAATCGACGCGATCGCCACCGCCGGAGCGCGCATCGCGCACAATCCCACCTCCAACGCCTACCTGGCGTCCGGCACCCTGCCGCTGAACGAACTGCGGGCCCGCGGGGTCGCAGTCGCGCTGGGCACCGACGGGCCGAGCTGCGGGCACCGGCAAGACCTGTTCGAGGGCATGAAGCAGTCCATCTTCGCCCAGCGGCTGGCCACGCTCGATCCGGCCGCGATGCGCGCGCAGGACGCGCTCGACCTGGCGACCCGCGACGGCGCCCGCTACGCCGGGATCGACGCCGGAGTGCTCGAACCCGGCCGCCTGGCCGATCTGATCGTGGTCGATCTCGACCGGCCGCACCTGCAACCGCTGCACGACGTGGTGAGCTCGCTGGTCTACGCGGCCCGCGGCACCGACGTCGTGGCCACCGTCGTCGACGGCGAAATCGTCCAGCGGCACGGGCATTGCCTGCGCGTCGACGAGCAGTCCGCCATCCGGCAGGCCCAGGAACGGGCCGAACGCCTGCTGCACCGCGCCGGGATGACCGGCTTGCTGCGCTGAGCTCCCGCGCCCCCACGAAACGCGCTGAAGGAACACGGAGGAACGATGCGCTTCCGCCCCAGACCTCGCGCCACCGCCCCGCCCGATGCCGTCGACACCGTTCCCCCGCTGCGCCAACTGCTGCCGCTGGGCCTGCAGCACGTGCTGGTCGCTTACTCCGGGATGGCCACCGTCCCGCTGCTGATCGGGCTCGGCATCGGCATGTCCACCGAGCAGATCGCCGTACTGGTGTCCGCCAACGTGCTGGTCAGCGGCCTCGCCACGCTGCTGCAGGCGCTCGGCGTGTTCAACATCGGCGTGCGCCTGCCGATCGTGATGGGCTCGACGTTCACCGGGATCACACCGGCGATCCTGGTCGGCAAGGACGGCGGGCTGCCCGCGGTGTTCGGCGCGACCATCCTCGCCGGGCTGCTGACCTGGCTGGTCGCGCCCTGGTTCAGCCGCCTGATGCGGTTCTTCCCGCCGATCGTGACCGGCACGATCATCGCGATCATCGGCTTCTCGCTGCTGCCCGCCACCTCGAAGCTGATCGCGGGCACCGACCCGGCCGCCGCCGACTTCGCCTCGTCGACGCGGCTGCTGATGGCCCTGGGCACGATCGCCCTGGTGGTGCTGGTCGAGGCGTTCGCGCCGGCGGCCGTGGCCCGGTTCGCGATCCT
Organism: Saccharopolyspora sp. NPDC050389; assembly: GCF_040655595.1. Lineage (NCBI taxonomy): Bacteria > Bacillati > Actinomycetota > Actinomycetes > Pseudonocardiales > Pseudonocardiaceae > Saccharopolyspora > Saccharopolyspora sp. NPDC050389. The sequence goes on along the minus strand of NZ_JBFAKG010000047.1, from coordinate 24,262 downwards.
GGTCGCCCTGGTCGCCGGCACGCTGGTGGCGCTGCCGCTGGGCCTGGCTGACTTCTCCGCGGTGGGCGAGGCGTCCTGGTTCGGCGCGGTGCAGCCGTTCGCGTTCGGGCTGCCCGAGTTCACCATCGCGGCGATCCTGCCGATGATCATCATCCAGCTGGTCAACATGGTCGAGTCCACCGGGGACACCATCGCCATCGGGCAGATCGCCGGCCGCGACATCGGGCGCGACGAGCTGGCCCGCGCGCTGCGCGCCGACGGCGTGGGCACCGCGTTCGCCGGATTCTTCAACTCCTTCACAATCGTCACCTTCGGCGAGAACGTCGGGCTGGTCAGCATGACCCGCGTGCTCAGCCGGTTCGTGGTCGCCACCGCGGGCGCGCTGCTGGTGCTGATCGGCCTGCTGCCGAAGCTCGGCGCCGCCGTGGCGTCGCTGCCCGGCCCGGTGCTCGGCGGCGTCGGGGTCGTCATGTTCGGCACCGTCGGCGCGATCGGGGTGAAGATCATGGCGCAGGCCGATCTCGGCCAGGCGCGCAACATCCTGATCGTCGCCGTCTCCTTCGGCTTCGGGCTGCTGCCGGTGGGCGCGCCCGAGTTCTACGCGAACCTGCCCGGCGTGTTGCAGCCGGTGCTCTCCAGCGGCATCGCGGCCGGTGGCATCGCCGCGTTCCTGCTCAACCTGGTGCTGAATCGGAACGCACCGGCGGCCGCCACCGCCGGGCCGCGGTGAGGACGGTCGGACATGGTGCGCAACGAACCGGAGCAGTCCACATCGGACATGGGAGTCGACGACCGGCCGCCGTGGGGGCACACGATCCTGCTGGGCCTGCAGCACGTGCTGGTGATGTACGCCGGGGTGGTCGTGGTGCCGATGGTCGTCGGCGCCGCGCTCGGCCTCGACCAGGACGAGATCGCCACGCTGGTGTGCATCGACCTGGTGCTGGCCGGGATCGGCACCATCCTGCAGTCGCTGGGCCTGTGGAAGTTCGGCATCCGGATGCCGCTGGTGGTCGGCGCCGCCTCCAACGGCATCGTGCCGATGATCCTGATCGGCCAGACCAAGGGCCTGCCGACGGTCTACGGTTCGCTGCTGGTGGCCGGGATCCTGTGGGTGCTGCTGGCGCCGTTCTTCGGCAGCCTGCTGCGGCTGTTCCCCGCCGTGGTCACCGGCACCGTCATCACCTTGATCGGCCTGACGCTGATCCCGGTCGGGCTGCGGCTGATCGCCGGCAAGGATCCCGACGCGCCCGGCTACGGCGCGCCGGGCAACCTCCTGCTCGCCGGGTTCACCGTGCTGCTGGTGGTGCTGTTCTCCCGGTTCCTGAAGGGTTTGCTGGGGCAGATCTCGCTGCTGCTGGCGCTGATCGTGGCCGCGGCCGTCGGCTGGCTGTTCGGCGCCGGGAACCTGTCCGAGGTCGGCGCCGGGCCGGTGATCGGCGTGCCGCAGCCGTTCCACTACGGCCCGCTGCAGTTCGACATCCCGTCGATCCTGCTGTTCTTCATCGTCGTGCTGGTGCTGACCGTGGAGGCGTCCGGGCAGGGGCTGGCCGTCGGCCAGGTGGTCGGCCGCGAGGTCGGGCCCGCCGAGATCAGCAGGCTGCTGCGGGTGGACGGGCTGCTGACCGCGCTCAGCGGCGTCTTCAGCGGCTTCGCCTACACCACCTTCGGCCAGAACATCGGCCTGATCGCCCTCACGAAGGTGCGCAGCCGGTACCCGGTCGCCGTCGGCGGCGTGATCCTGGTGCTGCTGGGCGTGATCCAGCCGATCGGCCGGCTGGTAGCGGCGATCCCGCAGCCGGTGATCGGCGCCGTCGCGGTGGTCACCTTCGCCGCCCTCACCGTGTCCGGCATCGAACTCCTGTCCAAAGTGGACTTCAAAGCGTCGGGCAACCTGATCATCGTGATGGTGTCGCTGGGCATCGGCCTCGTGCCCTCCGGCGCGCCGGAGTTCTACCACCAGCTGCCGTTCGTCGCGCAGGTCTTCCTGCACAGCGGCGTGGCCACCGGAACGGTGCTCGCGGTGGTGCTCAACGCCCTGTTCCACCTCCGGGAAGGCAAGCATGCGTGACCGACTCGTCGTGGGCGTGACCGGCGCCAGCGCGCCGCAGCTGGCGATCCACCTGCTGACCAGCCTGCGGCAGCTCGGCGCGGTCGAGACGCACCTGGTCGTCTCGCGCGCCGCGCACCGCACCATCGAGCTGGAAACCGGGCTGCGGCCCGCCGATGTCGCCGCGCTGGCCGACGTGTGCCACCAGCGCGGCGACATCGCCGACAGCATCGCCTCCGGCTCCTTCCCCACCATGGGCATGGTCGTGGTGCCGTGTTCGATGAAGACGCTGGCCGGCATCGCGCACGGCTACAGCGACGACCTGCTGACCCGCGCCGCGGACGTGTGCCTGAAGGAGCGCCGCCGGCTGGTGCTGGTCACCCGCGAGACCCCGCTGAGCCTGGTGCACCTGCGCAACATGGTCGCGGTCACCGAAGCCGGCGCGGTGGTGCTGCCGCCGATGCCCGCGTTCTACCACCGGCCCGACTCGGTCGACGACCTGCTGGCGCACATCAGCGGCAAGATCCTCGACCAGTTCGGCATCGACCACGACCTGTTCCCGCGTTGGCAAGGACCCCGTCAAGAGCTAGGAGCCCTCCGGTGAACCTCTCCCCGCGCCAGGATGCGCACGCCTTCCTCACGGACTACCGCCGCGAGCATCCCGACGACGTCCTCGTGATCGACGAGCCGGTGCCCGCCGAGGAAGGCGTCACCGGGCTGATCTACGAGCTCATCGCGCGCGGCCGCGACGAGATGCTGGTGTGCAACAAGGTCGATGGCGTGGAGACGCCGGTGGTGAGCAACGTCTTCGCCTCGCGGCGGCGGATATCCCGCATCCTCGGCGTCGAGCCTTCGGGGCTGCACGAGGCGTACCAGTCGCGCGCCTCCCGGCCGCTGGCGCCGCGCGTCGTGGACGCCGGGCCGGTCACCGAGATCGCATCGTCCGATGTGGACCTCTCGGCGGTGCCGATGCTCCGGCACTTCGCCTCCGACCGCGCGCCCTACATCACCAGCGGGATCGTGATCGCCGAGGATCCGGACACCGGGGTGGGGAACATGAGCTACCACCGGTCGATGGTGCACTCCCCCACCGAGCTCGCCACCAGCTTGCACTCCCGCGGCGACCTGTGGCGGCTGCTGGCCAAGTACGCCGAGCTCGGCAGGCCGATGCCGGTCGCGATGGTCATCGGCGGGCACCCGCTGTTCATGCTCGCCGCCTCGGCCCGCGTTCCGTCCGATGTGGATGAACGAGCCGTGGCGGGCGGGCTGTTCGGCGAGCCGCTGGAGGTGGTGCGCACGCCTCGGCACGGCATCGGCGTCCCGGCGTGGGCGGATTTCGTGCTGGAAGGCACCATCGATCCGAAACTGCACGCCGAAGAAGGCCCGTTCGGCGAGTTCTCCGGCTACTCGTCGCACCGCTCCACCAACAACGTGCTGCGCGTGGAGACCGTGCTGCGCCGCCGCGACGCGATGCTCATCGACGTCGAGGGCGGGAACACCGCGGATCACCTGAACCTGGCGCGCGTCCCGCGCGAATCCGAACTCGCCGAGAAGCTCAAGGACCGCTTCCCAGACGTCACCGCCGTGCACTACCCCACTTCGGGCACGCACTTCCACTGCTACGTCGCCCTGCGCCCATCGCGCCCCGGCCAGGCCCGGCAGGTGCTGCTCGGCCTGCTCGGCTGGGACCCGTACGTGAAGACGGCCGTCGCCGTGGACACCGACGTGGACGTCACCTCCGACGCCGAGGTGCTCTGGGCGCTGGCCACGCACTTCCAACCGCACCGCGACCTGTTCGTGGTGGACGGACTTCCGGGATCGCCGCTGGATCCCTCGTCGGATCCCGGCGGCACCACCTCCCGGATGGGGCTGGACGCGACCCGCGGCCCCGACTTCGCCGGCGACCGCATCGTGGTCTCCGAATCCGCCCGCACCAACGCCCGCCGACTGCTGGGCACCACAGGAGGAGAACAATGAGCAAGATTCCCGTGACCGTGCTGACCGGCTTCCTCGGCGCCGGGAAGACGACGCTGGTCAACCACATCCTCACCGCCGAGCACGGGCACCGCATCGCGGTCATCGAGAACGAGTTCGGCGAGATCCCGATCGACGACGCGCTGGTGCTGCGCTCCGACGAGCAGTTCTTCGAGCTCAGCAACGGCTGCTGCATCTGCTGCACGGCCCGCACCGATCTCGTCGACACGCTGCGGAAACTGGTGGAACGCAAAGACAAGATCGACCGGGTGCTGATCGAGACGACCGGCCTGGCCGACCCGAACCCGGTGGCGCAGACCTTCTACGTCGACGACGAGGTCACCGAGCACTTCGCGCTGGACGCCATCGTGACGCTCGTCGACGCCAAGCACATCGATCAGCACCTCGACGAGGCCGGGCCGGACGGCGTCGGCCACCAGGCGGTCGACCAGATCGCCTTCGCCGACCGGCTGGTGCTCAACAAGGTCGACCTCGTCGACGACGCCGGCGTGGCGGCGGTGCGCCAGCGGCTGCGTGGCATCAACGCGACCGCCGAGATCATCACGTCCAGCTACTCGCAGGTCGACCTGGCCGACATCCTCGGCGTCGGCGCGTTCAACCGCATCGTGCACCCGGCCTGGCTGGACGAGCAGGAGCACTTCCACGACCCGGCGGTGACCTCCGTCGGCGTCGAGCTGGCGGACGACTTCGACGAGGCCGCCCTGCGCTCCTGGCTGTCCGAGCTGACGGCCGAGCACGGCGACGACCTGTACCGGCTCAAGGGCGTCGTCGCGGTCCGCGGCGACGCGCGGCGCCACGTCCTGCAAGGCATCCACCGGATCTTCGAGCTCCGCCCGGCCGATCCCTGGGGCCGGGACGCGCGAGGCAGCAAGGTCGTGTTCATCGGCCGAAACCTCGACCGCGAGCTGCTCACCGATGGGCTCCGAGCCTGCACTCGCTCCGTTCCGGCCGCGCAACTCTCGTGAGCGTTTTGGATTGTTATAGAGGCTGTTTCCAAACTCGTCCTGCATAGCGGTGCGGGTGGCGGAACCTCAGAGGCCTTCTCGCTGTGGGATCCCCGACATCATGAATGCCAATTCACCACGTCGGGGTTGTCCTCGCGAGAAGACCTCTGAGAACCCGCGGCGGTGCCGGTTGGTAGGTGGGCTAAGCGGCTGCGCCGCTTCAAAGACAAAACCCCGCGTTACCACATCCGCACGTCACCACATCCCAAACAGCCGCTATAGCGGTCCAAAGTGCTCATGAGCGGTTCATCCTGGGGCCAGGCGACCGGAGATCCAGGGCAGGGCGTCGGCGAAGGCCGTGCGCCAGACGTCGAAGGTGTGCTCGCCGCCGGGAATCACCACCAGTTCGGTGTCGATCCCGGCCAGGCGGGACAGCTCGGCGAGCCTCTGCACGGCCGCTCGCGGTTCCGGATCGTTGGCGCCGACCGCGAAGAAGCCGTGCAGTCCGGGGAACCTGCCGTGGGTCAGCAGCCAGGACGGTTCGTGGGCGTCGAATTCCGGCTGCGAGCCGCCGAACAGCGCGGCCGCGGTCCCGGCCGGGTCGTTGGTGTCGCCATCGCGCGGGCCGAGCAGCCCGCCGAAGTCCGCGAACGTCCCGAACAGCCGGGGATGGCGCAACGCGAGCATGATCGCGCAGCTGCCGCCTTCGCTGAGCCCGGCCACCGCCCAGTCCGGGCCGGGATCCCGGGCGAGGAACCGGTTGCGCACGAAGCGGGGCACATCGGTGGTCAGGTAGGTCTCGGCGTTGCCGCGGACGCCGTCGACGCATTCGGTGTCGTCGAAGACGCCGCCGTTGACGTCCGGTATCACCACGATCGGCACCACACCGCCATGCTGCTCCGCCCACCGGTCGGCGGTCTGCTGCGCTTCGCCGCCGTCCAGCCAGTCCGGCGGGCCGCCGGGAGTGCCGTGCAGCAGGACGATCACCGGCAGCTTCGGGCGGGGCTTGGCGAACCACGCCGGCGGCAGGTACACGTTCGCCGGGCGCGCCTGGAATCCCGAGGCGCGCCCGGGGATGTCGACGGTGACCACCATGCCGGACTCCGGCGGTGTCACCTGGGCGTTGAGCATCGCCAGCGAGCCCCTACTCTCCCCGGCCACTCCGAGCGCTTGGGAGAGCGTGAGGTAATACCCGAAATACGCGTTCACCCCAACCAGGGCGTTCACCGCGAACAACGCCACCACGAGCGGGATGAGCACCACGCGCATCGCCCGGTCCCGGAACCGCCACACCAGGACCACGAGCGACAGCAGCGCCACGGCGAGCAACAGCGCGCGCAGCGGGCACCAGTCGACGAGTGAGAGATCCGCGCAGAAATCGGCGATCCACCGCATTTCCGGCAACCTCCCAGAATTCCGACACCGACCGAAGTGGACGCTCGACAGCGTACCGGGATTTTCCCAGCACGAAACGCAAAAACCGGACCATACCGTCGAAAACACCTATCAGCACGGCGATTTCGCCCGGTGGGTGATAATCGAACTCGTGCGCGTGGCATTGACGAGTGGCATAGGCCCGGGACCGCAGCTGCCCGCTTCGGTCACCGAACAGGCGGGCGGGCGAAGCCCGCTGGAATCCGTGGTGCTGGTGGCGGTGCTCGCGCTGCTGACCGTCGGCGCGATCGTGGTCGTGAAACGGCGGCGAATGCGCCGGATCTCCGTAGTCGTCCCGGTTCTGCTCGCGGTGCTGACGTGCGCGGCGGGCGTCAACAGCTATGTCGGTTACGTCCGGTCGTTCGACGACTTCGGCCGGTTGCTGATGCTCGCCAGCGGCGGCAACGGCGACGCCGAACCGGCCGCTGCGGAGCCGGATCCGGTGCCGGGCGGCGTGCGGGTGACCGACGTCTCGCTGCCCGATCCTCGGCTCGGCGTCCCGACCGGCCGAACCCGGGTGCTGCTGCCGCCGGGCTACGACGATCCGGCTCGCTCCGCCGAGCGGTATCCGGTGGTGTACCTCGTGCACGGCTATCCCAGCGGCGGCCCGGACGACTGGCTGGGCCCGGGTGGCGCGGCGCAGACCATGCAGGCGCTGGCCGACGCGCACGCCGCGCGGCCCATGATCGTCGTGGCGGTGGACGCCACCGCGGGCACCGGCACCGACTGGGAATGCCTGAACGTGCCGGGCGGCCCGCAGCTGGAGTCCTACCTCACGACGACCGTGCCGCGGGAGATCGACGCCAGGTTCCGCACCCTGCCGGACCGGGGCGACCGGGCGATCGGCGGCATGAGCGGCGGCGCGTTCTGCGCGCTGAACCTGGGACTGCGCAACCAGAACACCTACTCGGTGATCCTCGCGACGGAACCCTACGACGATCCCGGCACGACGCTGCTCGACGGCCATCCCGACCTGCTGCGGGCGAACACGCCGCGCGAGTACCTGCCGACGCTGCCGGTGACGCGGCCGCTCGCGGTGATGCTGCACGCCGGCGTCGTCGCGCACTCCGACGTCGACCTCGCCAACCGGCTCGGCGACCAGCTCGCCGCGCGCGGCGCGACGGTCGCGGTACGCGCCGAACCGGGCGAATGGCACACCTGGCGCACGGCCCGCATCGGCCTGCCCTACCTGCTGGCCTTCGCCGCCGAGAACTTCACCTCGGGCCAACCACCGGCGCGCCCCTGACAGGACCCGCAGGTCAAAGCCCGTGCGCGTTTTGTGTCGCCATAGCAACCAAAAACGCGCACGGGTCCTGAGCAGCAGAAACGAAAGCGGCTCATCGCCGACCGGCGAGATCCGTCCTGACCAGCGGGAAGGCCAGGGTTTCCCGGATCGACCCGCCGGTGAGCAGCATGATCAGCCGGTCCACGCCCAGCCCCAGGCCGCCGGTGGGCGGCATCGCGTATTCGAGGGCGGCGAGGAAGTCCTCGTCGAGTTCCATCGCCTCCGGGTCGCCGCCGGCGGCGTGCAGGGACTGCTCCGTGAGCCGGCGGCGCTGCTCGATCGGGTCGACCAGCTCGGAGTAGCCGGTGCCCAGCTCGGTGCCGAACGCGACCAGGTCCCAGCGCTCCGCCAGCCGCGGATCGGCCCGGTGCGGCCGGGTCAGCGGCGACACGTCGGCCGGGAAGTCGGTGTAGAAGGTGGGTTCGGCGGTGCTGGACTCCACCAGCCGCTCGTACATCTCCAGCAGCACCGCGCCGCGCTCCCAGTGCGCCTCGTACGGCACGGACGCGGCGTCGCACAGCTTCCGCAGGCGCGGCAGCTCGGTGTCGGCGGTGATCTCCTCGCCGAGCGCCGCCGAGACCGCGTCGTTGACCGGCACTACCGGCCAGTCGCCGTCGAGCCCGAACTCGCCGTCCGGGCCGATCGCCGTGGGCGCGCCGCGCGCGGCGGTGGCGGCGGCCAGCACCAGGTTCCGGCACAGCTCCCGCATCGTCGTGTAGTCGCCGAAGGCCTGGTACGCCTCCAGCATCGTGAACTCGGGGTTGTGCTTGTGCGACACGCCTTCGTTGCGGAAGTTGCGGCCGATCTCGAACAGCCGCTCCACGCCGCCCACGCACAGCCGCTTCAGGTACAGCTCGGGCGCGATCCGCAGGTACAGGCGCATGTCGTAGGCGTTGCTGTGGGTGGTAAACGGCCGCGCGTTGGCGCCGCCGTGCACCGGCTGCAGCATCGGCGTCTCGACCTCGAGGAAATCCGATCGCACCAGCGTTTCCCGCAACGCGTGCACCGCGGCGCCGCGGGCGCGCAGGGCGTCGCGGGCACCCGGGCGCATGATCAGGTCCACGTGGCGCTGCCGGACCCGGGCCTCGGGATCGACCAGGCCGCGGTGCTTGTCCGGCAGCGGGTGCAGGCACTTCGCCGCCAGCCGCCAGTCGGCCGCCAGTACCGACACCTCGCCGCGCCGCGACGCAACGACTTCACCGGTCACCGACACCTGGTCGCCGATGTCCACCTGCTGCCGCCACGCCTGCTGCAGCTCGGCCCCGGAGTCCTTGGTGGTGAGCATGACCTGCAGGTCGCCGGAGAAGTCCCGCAGCGTCGCGAAGCACACGCCGCCGTGATCGCGCAGCAGCACCACGCGCCCGGCCACCGAGACGCGCTCGTCGGTCCTGGCATCCGGCAGGAGATCCCGATGGCGGGTGGTGACTGCCCGGCAGTGCTCGGTGCGCGGCACCGCCACCGGGTAGGGCTCGACACCGGCGGCGTGCAGGGCGTCCAGCTTGTCCCGCCGAACCTGCTGCTGTTGCGTTCCGGCGCGCTGCTGCTCCGCACCTTTCGGCTGCGGCACCGGAACTTCCACCGATTCGTCCGATGTGGACTTATGTCGCGACGCGGGCAGGAAACCTTCCGCGATCGCCGAGGCGATGCCGACCCGCGCGAGGTCGCGCCGTTCGGCGAACGCCACGTAGCGCGGGAACCAGTGCGGCCGGTACTTGACGTTCGACCGGTACAGCGACTCCAGCTGCCACCACCGGGAGAAGAACAGCAGCAGCCCTCGCCAGGCCCGCAGCACCGGCCCGGCGCCGATGCGCGCGCCCTCCTCGAACGCGGCGCGGAACATCGCGAAGTTCAGCGAGATCCGCTCCACTCCGAGCCGCGGCGCCGCCTGCGCCAGCGAGCTGACCATGAACTCGACGACGCCGTTGTCCGCGTCGCGGTCGCGGCGCATGACGTCCAGCGACAGCCCGTTGCGGCCCCACGGCACCAGCGACAGCAGCGCCACCGGCTCGCCGCGATCGCTCACCGCCTCGACCAGCACGCAGTCACCGTCCTGCGGATCGCCGAGCCGCCCGAGCGCCATCGAGAAGCCGCGTTCGCTCTCGGTGTCGCGCCAAGCCTCCGCCAGCCGCGCGATCTCGGCCATTTCCGCCTCCGGCACCTCCCGGTGCCGCCGGATGCGGGCGGTGTGCCCGGCCCTCTCGACCCGGTTCACCGCCTGCCGCACCGGCCGCATGTCCCGGCCGTCCAGGCCGAACTCCGCGACGTGCACCACGGCTTCGTCGCCGAGCTGCAGCACCTTCATCCCGGCGCGGGCGTACGCCGTGGCGCCGGGTTCGCTGACGCCCATCACCGCCGGCGTCCAGGTGTACTCCCGGCACATCGCCAGCCACTTGTCGATCGCCGGCCGCCAGGCCTCCGCGTCGCCCAGCGGGTCGCCGCTGGCCAGGCAGGCCCCGGCGACGACCCGGTAGGTGATCGCGGCCTTGCCGCTGTCGGAGAACAGCACCGCCTTGTCGCGGCGGGTGGCGAAGTAGCCCAGCGAGTCGCGTTCGCCGTGCTCGGCGAGCAGCCGCCGGACCTGCTGCTCCTCGTCCGGGCGCAGGGCGGCGGCCAGCCGCTGCGCGCGCAGCAGCAGGAACAGGGCGGTGAACAGGGCGGCCGTGCCGAACAGGCCGAGGACGAAGTTGACCCAGCCGGGCGCGTGCCCGACGCCGGTGACGGTGAAGTCGATCGCGCCGCCGAGCACCCGCTCGACGGTCCACGTCAGCCGCGCCTGCGCGCCCCGCAGCGAACCCGGGAACAGCGAGACCAGGGCGTAGCCGAGGCCCACGAACGTGGCGATGAGCAGCGCGAACACCACCGCCGCCTGGTAGCCGCTGCCGCGTTTGGCGCGGCCGTAGAACTCGCCGCGCGCCAGCCACAGCGGCACGAACGCCAGCGCCGAGACGACGATGTTGGTGCTGAAGATCCACACGTGGTCGATCGGCACGTGGTAGCGGGCGCCCAGCTCGTCCATCCACAGCGCCTCGATGTGATCGCCCAGCACCACGAGCACCACGATGTCGCCGATCACCTGCAGCGCCAGGATGCCCACCAGGATCCACAGCGCGAGCCGCTTGCGGCGCTTCAGCGCGGCCGCCAGCACCGCCAGGAACGCGGCGTACGCGATGTTCGGCGGCGCCGGGAACAGCACGTTGTCGACGAACCTGCGCACCGGTTGCACATTCCCGAAAAGCGCCAGGCCGACCGCCGAGCCCACGCACAGCAGCGCCACTACGAGCACTGTGCCGGCGGTGATGCTCGGCATTCTGCTGCGCCACCGGCGCGCGGTCTCCTCCTGCTGGACCACCGTGTTCCTCCCCGGCCGTGGATCGGCGGTGCGACCCGTCGGGGTCCGCTCGCCGACATCCAATCTACGACCGGACGTGCGCCGCGCGCCGCCGCCCCGACCGCACGTCGGTGGAATTTCGGCGATCTTGCTACCCATTTTGGCGATGTCCGCCCACAGAGGACCAAACGGCCGATTCGGATCCGCCGGTCAATTCCCGGCTTCGGCCGGTCCAGGTAGCCCCGGACCTCATCCGGCGCACCATTGCTCAGCAGCACCACGGGCAACTTCCGCGCGGCGGCGCCGAACCCCGGCAGCGTCATCCGGCAATGCCCGCAAAGCGGAGAACCGGCGTGACTCAGGTGCTCAGGCGGATGTCCCGGGAGGAATCGCCGACCATGACGGTGTAGCGGCCGGGCGAGATCCGCCAGGTACCCCTGGTTTCGTCCCAATACGACAGATCTCGCTCGGTCAGAGCGAAGGTCACCCGCGTCGTTTCGCCCGCCGCCAAGGAGATCTTGCGGAAGCCCTTGAGCTGCTTCGGCGGCTGGCGGACGCCGGGACCGGGCGACAGCAGGCCGAGGTACAGCTGCGGGACGGCGAAGCCCCGCCGACGGCCGGTGTTGGTCACGCTGAAGCTCACCGACATGCCGTCCACGCGCAGGTCGCGATAGTCGAACGTGGTGTAGGACAGGCCGTGCCCGAACGGGAATGCGGGCTCGATCCCAGCCGCGTCGTAATGCCGGTAGCCGACGAACACGCCTTCCTTGTAGTGCACGTCCTCGCCGACTCCCGGATACATCTCCGGGTCTCCGGCGGTCGGCAGGTCGGCTTCCCGCTCCGGGAAGGTCACCGGCAGCCGCCCACCCGGATCGACGTCGCCGAACAGCACCCGAGCCAGCGCCGCGCCGCCACCCGCGCCTGGATACCACGCCTGCACCAATGCGCGGGCGCGATGCCGCCACGGCGTCAGCACCGGTCCCCCGGTTTCCAGCACCACCACGGTGTTCGGATTCGCGGCCAGCACCGCCGCGATCACCGCGTCCTGGTCGACGAACGGATTCCCCGTGCCCGGCGGCGGGAACGACAGCAACCCGGCGTCGATGTCGAGCCCGGTCTTGTCCACGAACTCCGACTGAAGATCGGCCGCGAACACGACGGCGATGTCGGCGTCGCGCACTGCGGCTGCCGCGGCCTCCGGCACCCGGCCGGGATGGTAGGCGACGGTGATCTCCGAGCCTGCGCGCTGCTCGATGCCGTGCCGGGGCGTGACGAAGGTGAACGGCGTGACCGATGACGATCCACCGCCCTGCACGAACCGGTCGGCCGCGTCACCGATCAACGCGATCTTCTTTCCCTGCAACGAATTCGCGTCCAACGGCAGTAGCCCGTCGTTGGCCAGCAGCGTTATCCCCTGCTCCGCGATGCGCGTGGCCGTCGCCAGATGCCCGTCCTGGTCGATCAGCGCGTCGTCGTCCGGGAACGGCGGCCGGCCGAAGAGGCCGTGGGCGAACATCGTCCGCAGGATGCGCCGCACGTGGTCATCGACGTCCGCGGTACTCGCCTGGCTCGTCGCCAACGCGGCGGAGATCGCCGGAGGTGAGTACACCAACGCCGGCCACGGCTCGAAGTCCAGGCCGTTGGTCAGCGAGTTCGCGGTGTTCCGGGTGGCGGCGTAGTCGGCGATCGTGTAGCCGGGGAACCCCCACTCGTGCTTCAGCAGATCGTTGAGCAGCCACTGGTTCTCGCAGGCGTACTGCCCGTTGAGCCGGTTGTAGGAACCCATCACGGCCCCGGCACCGGCCTCGCGGACCGCGGCTTCGAACGGCGGCAGGTGGATCTCGCGAAGGGTGCGCTGGTCGACGACGGCGTTGTAGGTCATCCGCGAACCGACGACACCGAGCACGCCTTCCTGGTTGTACGCGGCGAAGTGCTTGACGCAGACGATCAAGCCCTCGCCGTGCGCGCCGTTGATCCACGCGACGCCCAACCGGCTCGTCAGGTATGGATCTTCACCGAAACCTTCGAACATGCGCCCGGCCAACGGCGTGCGCACGATGTCCACGGTTGGCCCGAAGACGACGTCGTTGCCCTTGCACTTGATCTCGTTGGCGACGGTCGCTCCATAGTGGAATGCGGCGTCGGGATCGAAGGTGGCGGCCAGCGCGATGGTGGCGGGCATGGCGGTACCGTTGCCCTGCCGGGCCCCGATCGGCCCGTCGCCGTAGCGCACGGTGGGCATCCCAACCCGCTCGACGCCGTGCCCGGTCCCGGTGTGGGTGCCAGGAAAACCAGCCCCGCCGCCCAGCTCGTCGCCGCCGAGCAGGGAGATCTTCTCCGGCAGGGTCAGCTCGCGCAGCAGCAGGTTCGCACGCTCGTCGGGCGAGAGTCCCGGCGCGCACCAGGGATGGTCCCCGCAGCGGCCCGGCGAGGCACCGGCAGGTGAAGCCGCGCCCACGCCCACAGCCAGCACGGATGCTGTTAAGAAGGTCCGACGGGAGATATCGCGAGACACCAAAGCCGGGCTCCTCTCGCGCCATTGCGGGATTCGTCCCAGTCTGCGCGAGAGAAGCCCGGCAATCATCGCCCAACCGCAGGCAACCGACCGGCCGCCGGATCAACCCCGCGGGCGCGGCACCGTCTCGGAAGGCCAAGCGAGCCGCACGTTGCGGATCCGGGAGAACAGCGCATGCGCGCCATCGGCCGAAGCGCACCTCGCCCAGAGCATGCCGTCGAGGTCGAAGACCGAAGCGCGCTGCTCGAACTCCAAGCCCCAGGCGAAGATCTCGCAGTCCACGCGCTCCCCGTGCTCCTCCACCAACGCGAACACCCGAGGCGGCGAGCCGTCGGCCTCTTCCTGCACCAACGCGGCGAACTCCGCCTCCGGCAACGAGCCCACCAGCCCGGACTCGAACGAAGACCCCTGACCAGCGCCGACTACCATCGCTACCTCCCGCACTTGATCGTGCACTGACAGTAGTTAGAATCGATCTGGGTACCCACTTTTTCAAGTGGGTACCCACGGATTTCGCCTGATCGAGTCCACGAAGGAGAGGCATGAGCCAGGACACGGGTGAAGTCGCCAGCGCTACGGTTCGGCGCTGGCAGCTGACCGAAAGCCTGCGCCAGCTCCGCGAGCAGGCGGGCCTGACGATGACCGAGGCCGCCGAGGAGCTCAAGGGCCAACCGGGAAAATGGTCGCGCTCCAAGCTCCAACGCATCGAAACACGTGACCAGGGCGTGAAAGCCCGTGAGGTCGAACAACTCCTCGACCTCTACCGGGTTGCCGACGAAGATCTGCGGAACTGGCTGCTGGGGCTGGCGTCAACCGCGAGCGAGCGCGGCTACTGGCTCGCCTTTCAACGGGAACTGCCGCAGGACTTCCACGCCGTGCTCAACGTCGAAGCCGAACTCGTCGCGCAACGGCAGTTCGAGACGATGGTCGTACCCGGCCTGCTGCAAACCCAGGAGTGGGCCCGAGCCGTCATGACCGGCGGAAGCCCAGGTGTCGCGGCCGACGTCATCGAGCGACGAGTGCTCGCCCGAATGGCCCGCCAACAGGTCCTCACCAAGCAGAACCCGATGAAGCTGCACGCCATCATCGAAGAGGCGGTCCTCGAACGCCCCATCGGCACGAACCCGGTCATGCGCCGCCAGCTCGAAAGACTCCTCGAAGAGGGCGAAAAGGAGCACATCACCATCCAAGTCCTGCCCATGACCGCAGGAGCAAGCCCAGCCATCGACGGACCGTTCGCCATCCTGTCGCTACCCGACCCGGTTCCAGACTTCGGACTAGCTGAAGCACCAGGACGCATGGTCTACATCGAGGATCGAGATGCAGTAAGGGAGTACACGCTTCGCTTCGGTATTCTCACGGAGCGAGCTCTTTCGCCTGCGAAATCAGCCGAACGACTTGCACAGGCTGCCCGAAAGTACAGTTGAGCGCCGTCGCTAGGAGGCCCCGGTGGCTACAGACCGACTCTTACACCAGGTCGAATGGCGCAAGAGCAGCTTCTCAGGAACCGGCGGCAACGGAAGCGGGAACTGCGTCGAAGCCGCTGCACTACCCGACGGACGTGTCGCGATCCGCAACAGCAACGCACCCGACGCAGGCACCATCCTCTTCACCCGCGCGGAAATCTCCGCCTGGATCAAGGGCGTCAAGGCCGGCGAGTTCGACGACCTCACCTGATCCCGATCGTGTTGGAGTGAACGGCCTGTTCGCCTCGTCTAGCGAGGCGAACGGGCCGTTCACTCCACCTCCGCCCTGCCGGTGTCAGCCCTCGGCGCCGGCCAGGCGCTGCCTGCGGTGGGCGGCCATCCGGACCGACGCGTTCGCCACGCCATATCCGGCGTAGGCGCCGATGCGCTGGACGAGCTCGAAGAAGATCCGCGCGCCGAACAGTTCCGTGAACAGATGCAGGTACTCGCCGTGCTCGTCCCGGTCGTAGAGCACCGAATTCGCCCGCAGCTCGGCCAGGAGATCCGCGTCCAGGTTCAGCTGTGCGTCGAGGTCGTCGTAGTAGTTGTCCGGGATCCGCAGCACCGGTGCTCCTCGCTCGCGCAGGGTGCGCGCCGCGGCCAGCACGTCTTCGCAGGTGAACGCGATGTGCTGCGGGTCGCGGACCGCCGGCGCCCATTCGCCACGGCGCACCAGGGTGCCGTTCAACGCGATTCGCACCGTGCCGGACGAGTTGAGCACCGCCCGGCTGCGCACCATTCCGAACGGCGCCGCGTACTCCACGATCGGCTCCGGCTCCAGCCCGAGGACCGAGCGGTAGAACAGCGTCGCCTCATCGAAGTGGTCGAACGGCTGTGTCAGCGCGACGTGGTCGATGCCAGTGATGCCCAGCCCTCGTTCCGCCGAGGCCTCCGCGCTGGGGAAGTCCGAGAGCCAGCTCTCGGCGTCGCAGAAGAACACCTCCGTGCCGTCCGGCGCCGCCACAGACGCCAGGTTGGCTTCCTCCGGCCCGCGCGAGCGCGGCAGGATCGGCGCCTCCATCGCATCCGCCCGCTGCGCAGATCGTCCCGGGTCGGCGCTTTCCACCGCCAGCGCACCGATCGCCGCGGAGTCCGATGTGGATGACGAGGCGTTCAGCAGCACCCGCGCGCCGCCCTGCTCCCACAGCTGCACCGGCTTGCTCCGGTGCTTTCCGGTGAGCGAGAAGCCGAGCGCCGTGAGCGCGTCGGCGAGCCGGGCCGAGGCGATCTCGTCGACGGCCAGTTCCGCGAAGGCGCAGCCGGCGAGCTCCGGTGCCGGTGCGGCGACCGGCATCCCGAGCTGCTCCTCCAGCAGCCGCAGCGACCGCATCGCGTCCACCGCCGCCGGTTTCGGGTCGGCCTGCCGGAAGACGTCGTTGAACACCTCCAGCGACAGCGGCCCGGGGTAGCCGGTGGACAGCACGTTGCCGACGAAGGTCGGCAGGTCGAACGAGCCCTGCCCAGGGAACAGCCGGTGGTGCCGGCTCCACTGCAGCACGTCCATGTCCAGCCGCGGCGCGTCGGCCAGCTGCAGGAAGAACAGCTTCTCGCCGGGGATGGTGCGGATCAGCGTCGGATCGCTGCCCCGCGACAGCACGTGGAAGCTGTCCAGGCACAGCCCGAGCGCCGGATGGTCGGCGCGGCGCACGATCCGCCAGGAGTGGTCGTAGGTGTTGACGAACCGGCCCCACGCCAGCGCCTCGTAGGCGATGCGCATGCCGCGCGCGGCGGCGCGCTCGGCGAGCAGGCGCAGCTGCTCGGCGGCCAGCTCGTCGTCGTCCACCGCGTCCGGCGAGACCGTCGAGCACACCAGCACCAGATCGGCGCCGAGCTGCTCCATCACGTCGAACTTGCGCTCGGCCCGCCGGAGGTTGGCCCGCAGCACGTCCGGCGGGACCGCCTCGAAGTTCCGGAACGGCTGGTAGAGATCGATGGTCAGCCCGAGATCGGCGCAGCGCCGCCGGATCTCGGCCGGCGTTGCGGCGGAGGCGATCAGGTCGTTCTCGAAGATCTCGACGCCGTCGAACCCGGCCGCCGCGGCGGCGGCCAGCTTGTCCTCCAAGGTGCCGGACAGGCAGACGGTGGCGATCACTCTTCGGGCGTCAGCCGTGGACATGCACACCTCCGGCGAGCTCGGCGAAGTGGCGGAGCATCCGCCCGGCGTCCGGCTCGACGCCGGTGAACAACCGGAACGAGTCGACGGCCTGGAACACCGCCATGCCGCCGCCGTCGAGAACCCGGCAGCCGTTCGCCCGCGCGGTGGCGACGAGTTCGGTCTCCAGCGGCCGGTAGACGACATCGGCCACCCACAGCTCGGGGCGCAGCAGCTCGGCGGGCACCGGCAGGCCGGGGTGCGCGGCCATCCCGGTCGGCGTGGCGTGCACGAAGCCGTCCGCCCAGGCCAGCGCCTCCGCCGCGGAATCCAGCCGGGCGGCTTCGGCGCGGTCGGCGCCAAAGCGCGTGCGTAGCGACTCGGCCAGCGCCTCGCTGCGGCGCGGGTCGACGTCGAGCACGCGGAGCACTCCGGTGCCCAAGGTCAGCATCGCGTGCGCCACCGCGGCACCGGCACCGCCCGCGCCGAGGAGCACGACCCGATCCACCGGGGCGTCCGGCAGGCCGCGGCTGAAGCTGCGGGCGAAACCGGAGCAGTCGGTGTTGTGGCCGATGGCGCGGCCGTCGGCGAAGACGACCGTGTTGACGGCACCCAGCTCGACGGCGTCCGGCGAGAGCTCGTCGAGGTGCTCGATGACCGCCTGCTTGCACGGATGCGTGATATTGAGCCCGTCGTAGTCGGCGGTTCGGGCGGCGGCCAGCAGCTCACCTATCGCCGACGCCGGCTTGCCCAGCACGTCCAGATCCCACCGGCGGTAGAGGTACCGGAGCCCGAGCTCGTCGGCCTCGCGCTCGTGCAGCGGCGGGCTCAGCGACGGGCCGATGCCCGAACCGATGAGCCCGACGAGGTAGCCGTCCTGGTTGCGCACCTGAGCTCCTTCTAATTAACGAACCAGCTAGTTAATAGTAGGCCGGAAGCTCCGATCCGGGAAGGGCCGCTGCACTACAGTGGGCCCGAGCCCAAACCTCGAGGGAGCGCCGTGGCAGCACCGACGTCCGACACCAGGGAAGTCCGGCACCGCGATGCCGAGCGGACGCGCGCGGAGATCCTCGAGGTGGCCACCGAGGAATTCGCCGACAAGGGCTACGCCGGCGCCCGCGTGGACGAGATCGCCGCCCGCACCAGCACCACCAAGCGGATGATCTACTACTACTTCGGCGGCAAGGAGCAGCTCTACCTCGCCGCGCTGGAGAACGCGTACTCGGTGATCCGCGGCATCGAGCGCGAGGTCGACGTCGACGACCTGGATCCCGTCGAGGCGATCCGGCGGCTCGCCGAGCTGACCTTCGACCACCACGAGTCGCACCCGGACTTCCTCCGCCTGGTCAGCATCGAGAACATCCACCGCGCCGAACACCTGGCCAAATCCGAGCTGCTGCCCGGCCTGGCCACCCCGGCGCTGGACGTGCTCGGCCGCATCCTGGAGCGCGGCCGGGCGGCCGGGCAGTTCCGCACCGACGCCGACGCCCTGGACGTGCACATGGTGATCAGCTCGTTCTGCGTCTTCCGCACCGCGAACCGCTACACGTTCCAGGCGATCTTCAAGCGCGACATGCTCGACCCGGCCCGCCGCGACCACTACCGCAAGATGCTCGGCGACCTGGTGCTCGACTACCTCACCGCGACCTGATCACCACACCGCGAAGTTCCCCATCATCATCATGTCCTCGTGCTCCAGGTTGTGGCAGTGGAAGACGTACCGACCGCGGTAGCCGTCGAACCTGGTGATGATCCGGGCCGCTTCGGCCGGCCGCAGGTCGAGGGTGTCCTTCCAGCCGCCGTCGCACGGCCCGGGCCCCCCGTTCCCGCGCCCCAGCACCTGGAAGTGGACCAGGTGCAGGTGCACGGGATGGTGGAAGTCGCCGTGGAGGTTCCAGATCTCCACGTCCCCGAACCGCGGCTCGGCGTGGTTCCGGTCCGGGGCGAACGGTTCGCCGTTGATGGTCCAGCCGTGCACCTGCCCGATCGCCTTCGACTGGAACACCACGTCGCGCACGGTAGCGGCGGCCGCCGGATCCAGCGGCGGGATCTCGCTGAGCCGCTCCGGCACCCGGCTGTGGTCGGGCGCGGTGCGCGCGACCCGGAACTCCATGACCTGGGCGGTGCTCCCGTGACCGAAGTCGTTGAGCAGCCGCACCCGCTGACCGACCGGATGGGTGCCGAAGTCCACGACCACCTCGAAGCGCTCGGCCGGAGCCACGTCGAGGTGCCGGTGCGTCATGGGCCGTTCGAGCAGCCCGCCGTCGGAACCGATCTGCACCAGCGGCGCGGGCGGGTCCAGGCGGAGCCGGTAGCGCCGGGCGTTGGACGCGTTCAGCAGCCGAAGGCGGTAACGGGTGGCGTCGACTTCCGTTGTGGGCCAAGGGATTCCGTTCACCAATAGCACGTCGCCGAGCACGCCTGCCTCATACGGCGAGTGCACTCCGGGAGTCGCGACCAGGGCCGGGTCCACGCTGGGATACGCGAACGAGCCGTCCGCGGCGAAGGACCGGTCGCAGATCACCAGCGGCAGGTCGCGGTCGCCGTCGGGGAGTTCCAGGGCACGCTCCTCGTCATCGGTCACCAGGTGCAGCCCGACCAGGCCGCGCCAGACGCTCGGGCCGGTGAAGTCCATGCGGTGGTCGTGGTACCACAGCGTCGCCGCGCGCTGGTCCATGTCGTACTCGTAGGTGCGCTCGCCGATCGACAGGTCGCCGCCGTGGTGACCGCTGTGGTGACCGCCGTGGTGCCAGCCTCGCGGCAGCACCAGGTCGGTCGGGTACCCGTCGTGCTCGGGCGAGGTCCGCCCGCCGTGGAGGTGAGCCACGGTCGGCACCGGCAGTTCGTTGCGATGCCGCACGATCGTCCGCCGGCCACACCGGGAGACGATGGTGGGACCGGGGAAAATCCCTTCGTAGCCCCAGATCTGCGTGCGAACGCCCGGGAGGATCTCGACGTCCGCGACGCGCTGCGTGATCTCGTAGAAGTCCTCACCCGCCGTCGAGCGGACCGGTTGCAGCACCGGCGGAACGGCAAGTGGAAGCTGGAACGGCCGCGGGAGCGGAAGCGCACTGCGCAGCAGCGACCCGGTCGAGGACGAACCGCCGATGCCCAGGCCCCACGACACCCCGATGCCGCCGGCGAGCGCAGCGGCCCCGGCTCCCAGCAGCACCGACCGCCTGGAGATGCGCCCGCTCACGCGACCGGCTCCCGCCAGGCGAGCACCGTCAGGACGACGGCCGCGATGGTGATCAGCACCGCCAGCGGGACGTGCACCGCCAGCAGTCGCGCCGCGCCGGATGCCGTCTGCACCTGCGAGGCCAGGAACAACCCGGCGGAAGTCAGCAGCGGCCACCACCTCCCGCTGTCCGGCCAGCGAAGGGACGCCGCCACCGCGATCGCGCAGACCAGCAGTACGTCGGTGCACGTCGCGGTGATCTGGTGCCAGCCCAGCGATGCGTAAGTGCCGGAGAGGAACTGGCCCGCCAGCACCGCCTGCAACAGGTAAGCCCCGCTCGCCGCGGTGATCAGGCCCCGGAAGCCCCACCAGCGCCGCGTTCTGTTCAGCATGTTCTACAGTGTAGACATAATCTACAACGTAGACAGACAGGCTCTGGAATGACGCAAAAGCCGCAAATCATCCCGGTTCCCGCAGCCGATGCCGTGCTGCACACCGAGCGCAGCGGACACGGTCCCGCGGTGGTGCTCGTCCCCGGCGGCGGCGGAGACGCCGAGATGTTCGAGGCGGTCGTCCCGCTGCTCGCCGACCGGTACACCGTGATCACGCTCGACCGGCGCGGCAACTCGCGCAGCAAGTCCGAGACGCTCTTCTCGCTCGCGCAGCAGGCGGCCGACGTGATCACCGTGCTCGACCACCACGGCATCGACCGCGCCTACGTCTTCGGCACCAGCGCCAGCGGCATCATCGCGCTGGAACTCCTTGCACACCACGACGATCGACTGCTCGGTGCCGTTGTGCACGAGCCGCCGATCATCCGAGTGCTCCCCGACCGGGCCGAGCAGGCCGCGAGCATCCGGGAGGTCGGCCGGATCACCGATGAGGAGGGCGCATTGCCGGGCTGGCTGCGCTTCGCCTCGATGATCATGCCCGGGACCGGGGCCCGGCTGTTCACCTCACGATTCGGCCGAGCAGCCGGAGCGGCCCTGCTGCGCCTCGCCTCCGCGGCTCAGCGCGTTCGCGGCCGCGAGCCGGGCGGCATGCAACGGATCATCGGCAACGCCGAGTGGCTGCTGAAGCACGAGATGCCGGTGCTGGTCGACTACCGGCCCGATGTCGACGCGTTGCGCGCCACGAGCGCACCGTGGTGCTTCGCGGTCGGCACCGGCAGCGCCGGCGAGTTCTACGAACGCCCGGCTCGCCTGCTCGGCGCGGAACTCGGGATCGCGTGCGCGGAATTCCCGGGCGGTCACGCCTCGTACCAGCAGGAGCCGACCGAGTTCAGCGCGCGGCTGACTGCAATCCTGGACGGGTTCGCAGCACGAGGAGGACGCCGCAGGTGAGCAAGAGCGCCCGGCCGACGAGGCCGACCCTGAGCCGGGAATACATCGCCGACGTGGCACTGGCGCTGATCGACCGCAACGGGCTGGACAAGTTCTCGATGCGCAAGCTCGGCGCCGAGCTCGACGTGGACCCGATGGCGGTCTACCGGTACTTCGCCGACCAGGAAGAGCTCTTCGACGGCATCGCCGAGGCGCTGTTCGCCGAGTTCGACACGGATGCGCTGCCGTGGCAGGGCCCGTGGCGCGAGCTGTGCGAGCGGTTCTCGCGGCGCATGCGGGACGTGCTGCTGGAGCACCCGCATGCCGTTTCGATCTTCGCCACCCGCCCGGTCCGCTCCCCGGCCTCGATCGACACCGGCGAGCGGATGATCACCACCCTGCGCGACGCGGGTTTCGCGCCCGAGCTCGCCCTGCAGCTGATGCGCTGCCTGCGCGAATTCACCGTGGGCCACGCGCTCAGCATCGCCGTGGTCAAGCTCGGCGGAGCCCGGCGCAGCCGCAAACCGGCACCCGATTCGCCGGATTACAACCTCCTCGCCAGCAGCGCGGACGGCGCGCGGATCGACGCGCACTTCGACCTCGGCGTGGCCGCGCTGCTCGACGGCTTCGCCCGCCGCTGACGCCGCCGGGGACGTTATTTTCGCTGGTCAGATACCCTGACTGGGATGTCGCCGCAGGCCCGTGAGGACATCCGCCCGAAACACACCCTTGACAGGTGACTCGCCACACCCTCACCCTTTGGGACTAACTAGATGGTTCATAAGTCGCCGGTCTGAGCAACGGTGCACGGACTCCTTGGAGCTACAAGTGACGGACCACTCCACCGCCACGCAGGGCAAACCGCGCAAGGCCGCCGTCGCCGCGTGGATCGGCAGCGCCCTGGAGTACTACGACTTCTTCATCTACGGCACCGCCGCCGCGCTGGTCTTCAACAAGATCTTCTTCCCGGCCTCCTCCCCCGCGACCGGCACGCTGCTCGCGCTCGCCACCTTCGGCGTCGGCTACCTCGCCAGGCCGGTGGGCGCCTTCGTCCTGGGCCACATCGGCGACGTCTTCGGCCGCAAGCGGGTGCTGGTCTACACGGTGCTGCTGATGGGCGTGTCGACCGTGCTGGTCGGCTGCCTGCCGACGTACCACCAGATCGGCGTGGCCGCGCCGGCCCTGCTGGTGACGCTGCGCCTGATGCAGGGCTTCTCGGCGGCCGGCGAACAGGCCGGCGCGAACTCGATGTCGCTGGAGCACGCGCCGCCGGACCGGCGCGCGTACTACACCAGCTTCACGCTCAGCGGCACCCAAGCCGGGCAGATCCTGGCGACCGCGGTCTTCCTGCCCGTGGCCGCGCTGCCCGAAGAACACCTGCTGACCTGGGGCTGGCGAGTGCCGTTCTGGCTCAGCGCGGTGGTGGTGGTCGCCGGCCTGCTGATCCGCCGGAAGCTCGACGAAACACCGGTCTTCGAACAAGAAGTGGCCGTGGGCGAGACGAAGCGGGCCAAGACACCGCTCGTCCCGCTGTTCCGCGATCACTGGGCCAGCGTGCTGCGCGTCGTGATCGCCTCGGTGATCGCGGCGGTCAGCACCATCTTCACCGTCTACGCGCTCAGCTACGCGGTTAACACCGTCGGCCTGGCGAAAACGCCGATCCTGTGGGTCGGAGTGCTGGCCAACATCGCGGCGCTGTTCGCCATCCCGCTGTGGGCGAAGCTGGCGGACCGGGTCGGGCGCAAGCCGGTGTTCATCGGTGGCTCCCTTGGATGCGCCGTGCTGATGGCGGCGTACCTGTGGTCGCTGTCGCTCGGCAACTACGGGCTGATCTTCGCCACCGGGATCCTGATGTTCGGCGTGGTTTACAGCGCCACCAACGGGATTTGGCCCGCTTTTTACGGCGAGATGTTCCCGGCTCGGGTGCGGTTGTCCGGCATGGCGATCGGCACTCAGATCGGGTTCGCGTTGGCCGGGTTCTCTCCGAGCATTGCTGAAGCCATTGGTGGCGGCCGGGATGGGTGGGTGAACGTCGCGTTGTTCACCGCCGCGCTTTGCGTGCTGAACGCCGTTGCCGTGGCGACCGGGAGGGAGACCTATCGGGTTCCTACCGAGGATCTCGGGTTACCGGCTTCGAACGGTGGGCGGCCTGCCGTTGGGGTTGGGGCCGCTTGACGTTCGGTTGGACAGGCTCTCGGGTTCTTACCCGGGGGCCTGTCTTTTTTGGCTTTTTTCGTGGTTGGGTTTTCGTTGTTTGGTTTGGGTTTTGCTCAGGGTTGGGACCTTTGGAGGTTCCGTCTCGGGTGGGCCATCCCCGCGATGGGTGGAGGGTGGGGGCTGGCACATCGGCGTCTTGCGTTGCGGGGCGGCGGTTTCCGGCTTCGCTGGGACTGATGGGGTTCGGTTTCGGGTTGATCCGTCGCAGGGTCAGGTTCGTGGTCGGCTTTCTGCGGCAGGTTGCCGGAGTCGTCGTGGGGCAGCCATTCATCGGGGCACTTCGGCTAGCGGTGATCGCGTCGGGCCCGGGGTGGGGGGGGGGGGGGGTTTTTTTTTTTTTTTTTTTTTTGAAACAAGAAAAAAGAAAAAAAAAACAAAAACCGAAAAATAAAAGAAGAATAAGAGTGAATGGGGAGGTGTTGTTGTTGGTGGTGGTGGG
>NZ_JBFAKG010000046.1:54447-81360 GCF_040655595.1 Saccharopolyspora sp. NPDC050389 | reverse complement strand
GGGGGTGGTTGCCGGGGTTGTGTTTTTCGTGCGGGGTGGTCTCTTGTGTTTTGTGTTTGTTCGTTTTTTTTTATTTTTCTATCTTAACTCCCCCCCCACGACTCCTGACGACGCGAGGATGCAGATGAGCGACTTTCCCGAGCTGATCACCCACTACATCGGCGGCGAGCAGGTGCCCAGCGCCGGCGGGCAGACCTTCGGGGTGCTGGATCCCGCGACCAACACCGAGTACACCCGCGCCGCCGCCGGCCAGGCCGCCGACGTCGACCGCGCGGTCCGGGCCGCGGCCGCGGCGTTCCGCGACAGCGGCTGGGCCGACATGCGCAACCGCGCCCGCGCGGGAGTGCTCAACCGGATCGCCGACGGCATCGAGGCCCGTGGTGAGCAGATCGCGCGATGGGAATCCTTCGACACCGGCCTGCCGATCTCGCAGGTCAAGCAGCAGGCCAAGCGCGCGGCGGAGAACTTCCGGTTCTTCGCCGACCTGATCGTGGTGCAGACCGAGGAGGCCTACCGGGTCGCCGACGTCCAGCTCAACTACGTGGTGCGCAAGCCCAAGGGCGTGGCCGGGCTGATCACGCCGTGGAACACCCCGTTCATGCTGGAGAGCTGGAAGCTGGCGCCCGCGCTGGCGTCCGGCTGCACGGTGGTGCTCAAGCCGGCCGAGTGGTCGCCGCTGTCGGTGAGCCTGCTGCCGGAGATCTTCACCGAGGCGGGCGTACCCGCCGGGGTGTTCAACATCGTGCACGGCATCGGCGAGCAGGCCGGCGACGCGCTGGTCCGGCATCCGGACGTGCCGGTGCTGTCGTTCACCGGCGAGACGACGACCGGCCAGGTGATCATGCGCAACGCCGCAGACGGGCTCAAGGGCCTGTCGATGGAGCTCGGCGGCAAGTCGCCGAACATCATCTTCGCGGACGCCGACCTGGACGCGGCCCTGGACAGCGCGATCTTCGGGGTGTTCTCGCTCAACGGCGAGCGCTGCACGGCCGGTTCGCGGGTGCTGGTGCACCGCAGCATCTACGCCGACTTCGTGCGGCAGCTCGGGGAGCGCGCCGCGCGGTTCAAGGTCGGGCCGCCCGCCGACGAGTCCACCGAGCTGGGCGCCCTGATCCACCCGGAGCACTTCGACAAGGTGATCGGGCACGTGGCGAAGGCCGAGGCGGAGGGCGCGCGGCTGGTCACCGGCGGCAAGCGGCCGGATCACCTGCCGGACGGCAACTTCCTGGAGCCGACGGTGTTCGCCGACGTCACCCCGGAGCACACGCTGTTCCGGGAGGAGGTGTTCGGCCCGGTGGTGGCGGTGACGCCGTTCGACGACGAGGCCGAGGCGGTGCGGCTGGCCAACGACACGAAGTACGGCCTGGCGGCCTACGTGTGGACCAACGACCTCAAGCGCGGCCTGCGGGTGGCGAACCAGGTCGAGGCGGGCATGCTCTGGCTGAACTCGCACAACATCCGGGACCTGAGGACGCCGTTCGGCGGCATCAAGGCCAGCGGGGTGGGCCACGAGGGAGGCACCCGGAGCATCGACTTCTACACGGACCAGCGAATCGTCCACGCCTGGATCGCCGAAGGCGGCCTGCCCCGCTTCGGCGGCACCCAGTAACCGCGGCGGCTTCCGGGTGACGGAGGCCCGGTTTCCTGGAAGCCGCCGTCACGAGGTGGTGATCAGCGGCAGTGCCAGCCGCCCGGCCGCCACTCCCAGCTCCACCAGCCGGGGTGCCAGCGGTGGTTCCGGTGGTCCCACCAGCCGTCGTGTCAGACGTGGTGCCTGCGCCCGTTCTCCCACCAGCAATGGCGTTCCGGGTGGAGTTGCGACGCGGCCGTCGAGCTGTCGGCGGCGGGTGCGGCGTTGGCGGTCGTGCCGATGGCGAAACCCCCACCGGCCAGTGCCACCGATATGCCTAATGCCGCCATCGTCCTGGCGCACCTGTTGCGCATGGCCGACCTTCTTCCCGGGCCTTCCGCAACCGGACTCGTGGTCTTCGGCGGGGGTGGGGTCGCCTCCCGGCCAGGTTGCGGAGGCTCGATCGTCGTTGCGGTGTCCGAATCCCCATCCGCGGGTGAGCGGCCGGTAATCGGCTGCTGCCGCGTTCCGCCCCCAGAATCCCGCAGCTTCGGGTCGTCCCACAGCGTGCCGCCTGTTTTACCTGCTGGGCCAGAAACTTTCGGCTCGGAGTCGCGGTTTCCACCATTCGATGCCCGATGCCCGATGCCTGGGATCAGGAACCGAACAGCGACTCGCCCCAGTGGCCGCCCGGCTGGATTCCCGGCGGGCAGGCGAAGACCGCCGAACCGTTGTGCTGCAGGTACTCCATCATCGAGTCCTTTTTGGACAGAAGGCGTTGCACTGGGATGAACTGGGTGCGCGGGTCGCGGTTGAAGCACACGAAGAACAGCCCGGCGTCGAGCCGTCCCAGGCCGTCGGAACCGTCGGTGAAGTTGTAGCCGCGGCGCAACATCCGCACGCCGCCGTGCGTCGCGGGCGCGGCGAGCCGGATGTGCGAGTCCTCCGCGATCCGGAGTTCGCCGTCCGGGCCGCGGGCCTGCAGGTCCACCTGGTCGAACTCGTCGGCCGTGCCGTGCGGCGCGCCGCTGCCCTTGGTGCGGCCGACGATGGTCTCCTGCTCGCCCAGCGACGTCCGGTCCCAGGTCTCGATGTGCATCCGGACCCGCCGCGCCACCAAGTAGGTGCCGCCGGTCATCCACTGCGGGCCGTCGCCGGGCTGGGCCCACACGTGCCGGTCCAGCTCCGCGGTGTCCTCGGCCTTCAGGTTGTTGGTGCCGTCCTTGAAGCCGAACAGGTTGCGCGGCGTGCTCTGGGAGCGCGACGTCGTGGCGGTCCGGCCGAACCCGAGCTGCGACCAGCGCACCGCGACCTTGCCGAACGCGATGCGCGCGAGGTTGCGCACGGCGTGCACCGCCACCTGCGGATCGTTGGCGCAGGCCTGCACGCACAGGTCGCCGCCGCTGCGCGCCGGGTCGAGGGCGTCGGCGGGGAAGTGCGGCAGGTCGACCAGCGCCGCGGGGCGCCGGTCGGCGAGGCCGAAGCGCCCGTCGAACAGCGACGGCCCGAAGCCGATGGTCAGCGTCAGCGCGGACGCCGGCAGGCCGAGCGCCTCCCCGGTGTCGCCGGGCGGCTCCTCGGCGTGCCCGCCGACCGCGCCGTCCGCGACCGCCTCCTGTCCGGCGGTCATCCGCTCCGCGGCCCGGGTCCAGTCGCGCAGCAGCGCGACCAGCTCGGCGCGGTCGGTCGTGGTCACGTCGAAGGCGACGAAGTGCATGCGGTCCTGGGCCGGCGTGACGATGCCCGCCTGGTGCGGACCGTGGAACGGCTCCGTTGCCGCCTCGTCGCCGCTGCGGGCCGCGAGGTATCCCGCCCCGGCGCCCGCGCCAGCGACGGCGACACCCGCTCCGGCCAGCCCGAACAGCCGGCGTCGGGAGACTCCGGTCATCGCGCCACCACGCCGGCGGTCTTGCTCAGCGGCTCGCCGAGCGCGTCCACCGCCGCCGCCAGCTCCTTGACCTGCTCCGGGCTCAGCTCCGTGTAGAGCCGGAACCCGTCGCCGGCCTGGTAGCGCGCCAGCAGCGCGTCCACCGCGGCGAACTTCTCGTCCAGGGTGGCCACCAGCTGCGGGTCCTTCTCGGTCAGCACCGGCCGCAGCGCGGCGACCACCTGCTTCGCACCGTCCACATTGGCCCGGAAGTCCCACAGGTCGGTGTGCGAGAAGATCTCCTCCTCGCCGGTGACCTTGCCGGTGGCGACCTCGTCGAGCAGTTCCTTGGCGCCGTTCGCGATGCCCGCCGGGGTGAGCTCGACGGTGCGGGTCTGCGCCACGAGCTGGTCGACGTCGGCGAGCAGCTGGTCGGCGATCGCCGGGGTGTCCGGCTGCAGGCCGGTGACCCAGAGATCCTTCTCCAGCCGGTGGAAGCCGGTGAACGCCTGGCCGGGCTCCAGGTCGGCCTCCCGGCCGTCCATCTTCGGGTCCAGGTCGCCGAAGCTCTCCGCGACCGGTTCGATGCGCTCCCACGGCAGCCGGGCCGGCGCGTACAGCTGCTTGGCCTGCGCCACGTCACCGGCCTTGACCGCCGCGACGAACTGGGCGGTCTGGGCATTGAGCTCGTCGGCCTGCCCGTCCACGTACTGCTTGTACTCGGTGACGGCCTGCGCGGCGGCACCGCCCTGCGCCGCCGCGGAACCGGTCACGGTGAACTCGCCGCGGATGCCGTCGCCCTTCATGCCGGGCTTGCACGCGGTCGTGTACTTGCCGCCCTGCGGCACCTCGGCGACGAGCTGGCGGTTCAGGCCGGGGCCGATGTTCTCGACCTCGCTGACGATCCGGCCGCCCTCGCCGTAGAGGTAGAACTCGGTGACCTGGCTGCCCTTGTTGGTGATGTCGAAGCGGATCGTGCCGGCCTGGGCGGACGTCGCGGACAGCTTGCAGGCGTCGTCCGAGGCCTCGACGGTGATCGTGCCGGGCGCGCCGCCGCCGGGCTGGCCGGCGCATCCGGCCGCGAGCAGTACCGCGCCGAGCGCGGGCACCAGGGTGCGGGCTTTGAGGTTCACTTGGCATCTCCGGTGCGGGTTTCGGCGGGCCGGTGGGGGCGGAGGAACAGCGGGAGGACGATCGCGACGTAGCCGGCCCAGACGACGGCCTGGAACACGGTGGTCTGCGGGGAGAAGTTGAAGATCCCCTTCAGCAGCGCGCCGTACCAGGACGTCGGCGGGATGTGGTCGCTGACGTCGAAGGCGAGGGTGTTCAGGCCGGGCAGGATCCCGGCCTCCTGCAGGTCGTGCACGCCGTAGGCGAAGACCCCGGCGGCGACGAAGACCAGCAGCACGCCGGTGACGGTGAAGAACTTCGACAGGTTGACCTTGATCGCCCCGGCGTAGAGCAGCCAGCCGAGCATGATCGCGATCGCGATGCCGATCAGGAATCCGACCAGCGGCAGCACGGTGCCGCCGCCTGCGGACTGCACGCTGGAGAAGAAGAACACCGCGGTCTCCATGCCCTCCCGCGCGACCGAGAGGAACGCCACGGTGGCCACGGCGACCGGGCCGAGCCGCAGCGCCTCGTCGAGCTGGCCGCGCAGCTGGGCGGCCAGGGTTCGGCCGGCGCGGCGCATCCAGAAGATCATGCCGGTGACGAAGGCGACCGCGATGATCGAGGCGATCCCGCCGAAGGCCTCCTGCGCCTCGAAGCTGAGCGTCGCCGCGGTGTAGGTGAGCACCGCTCCGAGGGCTATCGAGAGCGCGACCGCCACGGCGACCCCGAGCCAGACGTGCGGCAGCGCGCGGCGGCGCTCGGTGCGGACGAGGAATGCGACCAGAATGCTGACCACGAGAACGGCCTCCAGCCCTTCCCGCAGTCCGATCAACGCATTACTGAATAGCATTCATATCTTCCTTTTCCGGCGACCGACGAGGCATGAAGAACATAGGTAAGGCTCACCTTTGTGTCAAACGGATGTGAATGCTACGACATCCGGTTGACCTGGCTCGATGCGATCGTTTTCGGCAGGTTTGGGCCGCTTTTCCGATACATGTCCGAAATGTTCGAATGAGCTTCCGCTCGTGCGGAATGGGGAGATTCGGCCCTGGAGATCATTTGGTTGACCGCCGGAATCGAGCACTGTCCGCTGTGGACTGATCTCTTGTCGCGGCGGAATGGTTCGCGAATTCGTCGATCACGTGTGCCGCGCGCGTCGGGTGCGCGGAATGTGGCGCGTGGGGAGCGCTGGGTCACGTTTCGCCCCACGAAACCTGGAGTATCGGTTAAGGTGGCAGCGGCATCGGTGGGCTGAGCGCCCGCCGACGAACGACCTGGCGGTGCCGGGTGGGTCGCCGGAGCATCCCCGCTCCTCGGCCCGTCGCCCCGGCGTACGACCGCAGAGCTAGCCGTGCCGGTCCAAGGCGCCACCTCAGGCCGCGCGGCTGTCCCGGGTGGTCAAAAGGGAGGGACGGCGCGAGCCGTCTCGGCCGCCCGCGTGGAAGAGCCCGCTGACCGGGAGGTCAGCGGGTTTTTTCGCTTCTCGGGCTCAGTTCCGCGGCCGGCCGCAGCGGACCTCAGGAGGCCGGCGGAGGCTCGGGCGCACTGCGCGGCTGAGTCGGGCCAGCGTCTGGGAGCAGCGGGCGGGCCAGGAGCCGGCGTCCGGGATCTGCACCGGGCGAACCCGGCTGTTGTGCAGCGCCGCGAACCGCCAGCCCTCCGGGGTGCGCACCGCCACCAGGGTCTGGCGCGAAACGCGCCGCCGGGGCAGCTTGTTCCGCCACGGGGTGAGCACCGATCCAGTGGCGTGCACGACGGCGACCTCCGGGCTCAGGTGGCGGATCGCCTCCACCTCGCCGATCAGTCCGGATCCGGCGAGCACGCCGCGGAAGAGCCGGTCGTGCGCCGCGACCATCGGCTCCCGGCCGATCGCTCGGGTGCCGTCGTAGGAGACGTAGTCCGAGTCGGCGGTGAAGCACGCCCCGTAGCCCGCGGCGTCCCCGTCCGTCCACATCTGACACATCCGGTCGAAAAGGGCGGTCAGTTCGGCGTTCGAGTTCATTCCGGTTCCTCCGATGCCTCTTCGGTGGTGCGGGAGCGCAGCGCCGCCCGGCCGCCGGCGTGCAGGATCTCGGCGCGCAGCGCCGCCGCGCCGGTCTCGGAGAAGTCGATGGCGCGCTGCAGGAAGGTGGCGATCGCCGCCAGCTCGTCGCGGTCGAAGCCGTCCAGCAGCGATTCGGCCTGCCCCTTGCGCTCGGCGAAGAACTCGCGCACTGCCGGCAACTGCTCCGGTTCGGGTACCAGCCGTTGCTTGCGCCGGTCGGCCGGATCGGGCTCGCGGCGCACGAACCCGGCGCTCACCAGCCTGCCGACCACGCCGGTGATCGCCCCGGTGGTCAGCCCGGTGATGGTGGCCAGTTGGCTGCCGGTCATCGGGCCCCGCTGCACGAGCAGGTCCAGGCACTTGTGGTCCGACGGGCCCAGCCCGAGGCGCTCCGCGATGGCGTGGTGGTAGAGCACGGTCGACGTGCTGAACCGGCGCACCAGCTCATCACTGATCGAGGCCGCGAGGTCATCCCTGCTGGTCATGTCGACTCCTCTAAAATTCGCTTAGAATCTAAGCGAGTATCTGAGCGAAATCAAGGCCGTGCGACTGGCGGCTCGGCGGGGGAGGGCGCACGGTACCGATATGTCCACTGTCAAGGCACAGCAGTCAGGCGTGTTCTTCCGGCGCCCAGCCCCGGAAGCCGACCCGTACGTGCGCGAGGGCGGCCACATCAACGCCGGCCAGACCATCGCGGTGATCGAAGCGGTGAAGACCTACAACCCCGTGAAGTCGGTAGCCGGCGGCACCGTGACCCGGTTCCTGCTCGCCGACGGCACCGAAGTCGCCCAGGGGCAGGAAATCGCCGAAGTCGCCGACGAAAACACCTGACTCGGGTGATCTTGAATTCCGCGCAACCCCTATCATGGCCGCGCAGTGGTAGGAGGCGGGGAGGGCCGTGCGCGGGGTCGACTATTACGAGCTGCTGGGCGTGAACCGCGACGCGACGGCAGCCGAGATCAAGTCCGCCTACCGGTCGCTGGCACGCAGCATGCACCCCGATGTCGGCGGCACCGCGGGAACCTTCCGGTTGCTGCAGGAGGCCTACGAAACGCTCAACGATCCGGTGCGGCGCGCCGACTACGACCGCGTCGACGAACCCGTTCCCCGGCCCCGGGCGTCGCAACGGCGCCGGCGGCGGGATTTCGGCGACGATCCGGCCTACGTGCCGAAGACGCCGCGGCTGCGCCTGGACGACATCCCGTGGTGGGACGCCGTCGACCCGGGCACCCGGGTCCGCTACCTGCCGGTCACCGGCCCGGAGCGGGCGCCGACGCTGGCGCTGGTCGGCGGCTGGTCGCTGTTGCTGCTGGCCGGGCTCGCCGTCGAGCTGCCCGCGATGCTGCTGGCCGCCTGGCTGTCGCTGCTGGTGGCCTCCGGCGTGGTGATCGTGCTGCTGCTGCGGCGGCACATCCGGGCGCACCGGATCGACCGGTCGTTCGTCTCCGAGTTCGGCGGCCGCCGGATCTTCGGCCTGCCCGACGCGCAGCACGAGCGCGCCCAGCAGCTGACCGCCGAGCTCTGCGCGAAGTACCTGACCCGGCTGCCCGGCGTGCGGGTGTTCCACGGACTTGCCTGGCCGGACTCGGTTTTCGAGGACGTGCACCACGCGGTGCTCTGCGGGCGGCGGCTGGTGCTCGTGGAGTCCAAGAGCTGGCTGCCCGGCCACTACACCGCCGACGAAGAGGGCGCGTTGTGGCGCAACGGTCACCTCTTCCGCGGCGGCGCGACCCGGCTGCCGGAAGGCGTCGACGCCTTCGAGGAGCTGCTGCCCGACGTCGAGGTGCGCGGCGTGGTCCTGATCTACCCGAGCCGCGCCGGTGACGTCACGACCGTCGAGCAGGACGGCGATCCGGTGTCTCCGATGACCCCGGCGCAGTTCGTGCGCGACATCGGGCGGTGGCTCGCGCAGGACGCGGCGACCGTGGACCGCGAGGCGTTCACGACCGTGCTGGACCAGGTCGTCGCCGACTGATCCGGCGCGACCCCCTTGCCGCCTTGATCGTTCGAACGGGCCGTGCTGCCGAGACGTCGTCCCCCGCAGATGATGGCCGTATGCAGGCGAGGAGGGGCGCTGGCGGCGGGACCGTGCTGGGAACTCTGGCAGTCGGGCAGTTCCTGATGACGCTGGACACCTCGGTGATGAACGTGTCCATCGCGACGGTCGCCGAGGACGTCGGTACGACGGTGAGCGGCATTCAGACCGCCATCACGCTCTACGCCCTGGTGATGGCGATGTTCATGATCACCGGCGGCAAGATCGGTACGCTGATCGGCAGACGCCGCGCGTTCACCGTCGGCTGCGTGATCTACGGCTGCGGCTCCCTGACCACCTCGCTCGCCCCCGGCTTGGGAGTGCTGATCCTCGGGTGGTCGTTGCTGGAAGGGTTGGGCGCCGCGCTCATCATGCCGGCGATCGTCGCGCTCGTGGCCGCGAACTTCCCGCAGGCCCAGCGGCCGCGGGCGTACGGGCTCGTGGCGTCCGCCGGCGCGATAGCCGTCGCCGTGGGGCCTCTCATCGGTGGCCTCGTGACCACGTACTTCTCGTGGCGGTGGGTCTTCGCCGGTGAGGTCGTGATCGTGATCGCGATCGTCCTCCTCGCGCGCCGCGTGGCGGACGCACCGCCGCACCGCCGCCCGGAACTCGATCTCGCCGGCACCGCGCTGTCCGCCGCGGGTCTCGGGCTGGTTGTCTACGCGGTGCTGCGTTCGAGCAGCTGGGGATGGGTGGAGCCCAAGCCGGGCACACCGGCCCTGCTGGGTGTCTCCGCCACCATCTGGCTGATCTTGGCCGGTGGGCTCGTGCTCCGGGTGTTCCTCGCCTGGGAGCGCAGGCGCATGGCACACGGCCTCGAGCCGCTCGTCGACCCCGCGATGCTGCGCAATCGGCAGCTTCGCGGGGGGCTGACGATCTTCTTCTTCCAGTTCCTCCTGCAGGCCGGATTGTTCTTCATCGTGCCGCTGTTCCTGTCCGTTTCGCTCGGACTCACCGCCCTGCAGACCGGCGTGCGGCTGCTGCCGCTGTCGATCACCCTGCTCATCGCCGCGGTCGGCATCCCGAAGGCGTGGCCGGACGCATCACCGCGTCGCGTGGTGCAGTGGGGTCTGGTCGCCCTCTTCGGCGGGCTGGTGGCGTTGCTGGCGGCACTCGAGCTCGGCGCAGGTCCAGAAATCACGACCGTGCCAATGCTGTTGGCCGGGCTCGGCATCGGCTCGCTGGCCTCGCAGTTGGGGAGCGTGACCGTTTCCGCGGTCCCGGACGAACGGACCGGCGAGGTCGGTGGCCTCCAGAACACCTCCACGAACCTCGGCGTGTCGGTCGGCACCGCGCTGGCCGGTTCGGTGCTCATCGCCGCCTTGACCACGTCGTTCCTGCAGGGCATCAGCCAGGACCCGCGCGTGCCACCCCAGGTGACCTCCCACGCCGAGGTCGAGCTCGTCAGCGGCGCTCCCTTCCTGTCCGACGCAGACCTGGAACAGGCCCTTGCCGCGACCGGACTACCGCCCGGCACCGTTTCCGCGATCGTGCAGGAGAACGCCGCCGCGCGGGTGCAGGCCCTGCGCGCGGCCGACGCGGTGCTCGCACTCATCGCTGGGATCTCGCTCTTCTTCACGCGCCGCATCCCGAACGAACAACCGGCGCGCTCCTGAGCCGCGTCCCGCACCGGGATCCGGATCAGGTCGGGACTTCCGGCCCGGCACCGATGAGTTCTCGGTCGGCCCCTTGTCTAGAGGAGTAGTGAACACTTCCATCCGGTGCGGAAAGGTGTGTCAGCCATGACCATCAGCTCGAATGCGGCGGTTTCCCAGCGGCGGGGCGTGCACGTGGCGCTCTGGGCGCTCCAGATCCTCCTGGCGGCGTTCTTCGTGTTCGCCTCGGCCCCGAAGCTCCTCGGCGATCCGATGGCGGTCCAGATGTTCGACCTGATCGGGCTCGGGCAGTGGTTCCGGTACCTGACCGGCGGCCTCGAACTGCTGGGCGCCATCGGCCTGCTCGTGCCCCGGCTGACCGGGCTGGCGGCGCTCGGCCTCGCCGCCGTCATGGTCGGCGCCACCATCACCCAGGTGTTCGTGTTCCAGGCGCCGGCCCTCGCGGTCATGCCGTTCGCCCTGATGCTGCTGTTCCTGGTGATCGCCTGGGGACGCCGCCGGACGATCCCGTTCGCGGCTCACCGGGCGTCGTAGCCGCGCCCCGGTTTCAGGATGCCGCGCTGGTAGGCCGCCGCGACCGCGGAGGCGCGGTCCGGCACCTCCAACTTGGCGTAGATGTGCAGGAGGTGCGTCTTGACCGTGGACTCGCTGATGTGCAGCTCGGCCGCGGCCTCCCGGTTGGTCGTGCCCCGCGCGATGAGCGCGAGAACCTCGCGTTCCCGGGCGCTCAGCGGGGTTTCGGTCAACGGGCGCGGCGGACGGACGCGGTCGAGCAGCCGGGCGGCGACGGCGGGAGAGAGCACGGTTTCGTCCCGGACGGCGGCGCGCACCGCGCGGAACAGCTCCTCCCGCGGCGCGTCCTTGAGCAGGTAGCTGACGCGCCGGCCTCGATCGCGGGCAGCACGTCGGAATCAGGCCCGCTCCCGGGCGGCGACCGGCCCTGCGCCGGTATCACTCAACGACATGCGTTCCAGCGGACCGCCCGGCATCGACGGATCGACCAGCCCCGGGCATCCACCGCGCGGTCGGCCGCATCGACCGATCGGTGGATGCGAACCCGCCATCACTACTGGTGATCGAACGGCTACGGGGCCGTTCCGGAACGGCTGCCCGCCTCGGTGTCCGATTTCACGGGAAGCGAGAATCCCCGCGGTTGAGTTCTCCGCCGCGGGCCTCGCGGCGGCACCGGGAAGGGGCGGGTTCAGGTGCAGGTCTTGTGGGGGATCGGCGGCATGCTGGTGGTGCTGCTGCTCGCGTTGGCGTTGTCGACCGACCGGCGCGCGATCAATCCCCGCACCGTGATCGGTGCGCTGCTGATTCAGATCGCCTTCGCGGTGATCGTGCTGCGTTGGGATCTGGGCAAGCAGGCGCTCAGCGCCGCCGCCGACGCGGTCGGAAAGGTGATCGGTGCCTCGACCGAGGGCATCGAGTTCATGGTCGGGCCGATCCTGCCGTCGCAGGGCACCGTCGTCGCCTTCCAGGTGCTGCCGATCATCATCTTCATCTCGGCGCTGACCGCGGTGCTCTACCACCTGCACGTCCTGCAATGGGTGGTGCGGATCATCGGCGGTGGCCTGCAGAAGGTGCTCGGCACCACCCGGCCGGAGTCGCTGAACTCGACCGCGAACATCTTCCTCGGCCTGACCGAGGCGCCGCTGACGATCCGGCCGTACCTGAAGACCATGAGCCGCTCGGAGTTCTTCGCGGTGATGGTCGGCGGACTGGCCACCGTGGCGGGCACCGTGATGGTCGGCTACGCGCTGCTCGGCGCGAAGCTGGAGAACCTGATCGCGGCGAGCTTCATGGCGGCGCCCGCGGGCCTGCTGATGGCGAAGATCGTCATGCCGGCGGCGAAGGAGAAGCCCGCCGCGGCCACCGGTTCGACCGAGGCCGGTTCGACCGAGGCCGGTTCGGCTGGGGACGGTTCGACCGGTTCGGCTGAGGAGGAAGGCCCGGCGGAGGCGGCCGTCGCGACGAAGACCGCCGTGGAGGTCGAGGCGGAGGAGGAGAAGCCGCGCAACGTCATCGATGCCGCAGCCAGTGGTGCCGCCGACGGTCTCAAGCTGGCGATGAACGTCGGCGCGATGCTCTTCGCGTTCGTCTCGCTGATCGCGCTGGTCAACCTGATCGTGGGCGGCGTCGGCGGCCTGTTCGGGCTGCCCGAGCTCACGCTCCAGCAGATCCTCGGCTACGTGTTCTCGCCGCTGATGTGGGTGATCGGCGTGCCGTGGCACGAGGCGATCGCCGCAGGCGGGTTCGTCGGCGAGAAGCTGGTGATCAACGAGTTCGTCGCGTTCGCCGACTTCGGCCCGCAGATCGGGCAGTTCAGCGAGAAGAGCGCCACCATCATCACCTTCGCGCTGACCGGATTCGCCAACTTCGGCTCGCTGGCGATCCTGCTCGGCGGCCTGGGCAGCCTGGTTCCCAGCCGCCGCGGCTGGATCGCGAAGGACGGCGTCCGGGCGATCATGGCGGCCACCCTGGCCAACCTGCTCAGCGCCACCATCGCGGGCATCCTCGTCTGACACCGACCCCGATCCGGCGCTTTCGCGGCCCCGTTCGGGGCCTTGGCAGGCGGTGCCGGTCCTCGGTACCTTGTCGATCTTCGCCGGGTGGTTCGCCCGGCGGCGCGGTGTGACCGTGTGCGATCAGCCCGGCCGAGCGCGACGATGGGCCGGTCGGGGTCGGCCGGATGAAGGAGTACCAGCGTGACGAATCCGCACCAGAACGTCAGTTTCGCCAGCAACGGGCGCACCGCGCACGGCTACCTGGCGACGCCGTCCGGTTCGGGCCCTGGCGTGGTGGTGATCCAGGAGTGGTGGGGTCTCACGGACCACGTCGCCGACATCGCGAACCGGCTGGCGGCAGAGGGATTCGTCGCGCTCGCCCCGGATCTCTACGGCGGGCACACCACGCACGACGCCGGGGAAGCCGCGCGGCTGATGCAGCAGTTGCCCGTCGACCAGGCGGCGCGGGACCTCTCCGGCGCGGTCGACTACCTGCTGGCGCACGACGCGGTGACCAGTTCCGCGGTCGGGGCCGTCGGGTTCTGCATGGGCGGCAAGTTCGCGATCGTGCTCGCCGCGCAGCAGGGCGACCGGGTCGGCGCGGTGGTGCCGTTCTACGGCATGCCGTCGGTGTCGGACACGGACTTCTCGGGTCTGACGGCGCCGATGCTGTGCCACTTCGGCGAATACGACCGCACGATCAGCATGGACGCGGTCG
Organism: Saccharopolyspora sp. NPDC050389; assembly: GCF_040655595.1. NCBI lineage: Bacteria > Bacillati > Actinomycetota > Actinomycetes > Pseudonocardiales > Pseudonocardiaceae > Saccharopolyspora > Saccharopolyspora sp. NPDC050389. Next base: position 67,887 of record NZ_JBFAKG010000046.1, on the reverse strand, counting down.
GCGAGCTGCGCGACAAGATCCAGCAGCAGTCCGCCGTCCGCCCGCAGGTCCACGTCTACCCGGCGGGGCACGCGTTCTTCAACGACCAGAACCCGGCGGCGTTCCACGAAGATTCGGCCCGAACGGCCTGGCCCCGAACCCTCGACTTCCTCCGCCGCCACCTCACCTGACGGGCTCACACGGACGTGGTGAAGCGAACGGCCTGTTCACCTCGTCTATCGAGGCGAACGGGCCGTTCACCTCGAACCGGCAGCTCCGTCAACGCCCGCCGGCTCTGAACATCGGGACCGGGTCCTTGCGCGCTCACGCGTCATCGGCGGTCGAGCCGTCTGTGTTCAGGCCGTGCCGCAGCAGGCGCCGGGCGTCGGGGAAGGCCGCTTGCTGCGCCAGCCCCACCAGCAGTTGGGAGCAATGACGATCGCCTCGCGCAGCACGGTCCCGGAGTTCGGCGAGCTTGCCGCGGTCGGCGAGCAGGCGGGCGAGCTTCTGCGCGGTCACGTCCCCTGAAATGGTGGTGCTGCGGAGGAGCTTCATCGCTTCGCGATCGTCGCCGCGGTCGAGCAGCAGTCGGATCAGCTCATAGCGGGCGGTGCCGTTGCCCGTATCGGCAAGCCGACGCAGCAGGTCGAGGTTGCCGTTGCGGGCGAAGTGTTCGGGCAGCCAGTTCCGCGCCCACCGCTCACCTTCACTCAGCAGTTCCCGAATTTCCTGCCACCGCCCCAGACCCGCCAGCTGGTCCGCGAGCAGAGCTTTGAGCGTGGATGCGTCGACCCCCGCGGGGCGGGGGTCGGCGGAGAGCAACCGCTGCACGTGGGCGATCGCGGATTCGGCACCGCGCCTCTCGGCGATAGCGGCAACGAGTTTCCGGAGCACCTCGTCGTCCAGGAATATGTGGGGCGTGGTGCTCAGCTCGATGGCCTGGTCGAGGAGATCTCGCTCGACCAGGAGGCGCACGAGTCGGCTCGCCCCGTGCGGCGGCACGTGGAATAGGACCGGATCTTCCATCAGTTCAAGGGCTTCTGCCGTCCGGCCCCGCGCGAGTTCCAGCTCCGCCAGCAGCCACTCCGCTTCGAAGGAGCCTGCCGCGACGAGCCGGCGCAACTGGTCGGCCTTCCCCGCCTTCGCGAACTGCCTGGCGAGCCAGCCCCTGGTCCATCCTCTGTCGGCATGATCGCGAGCCAGCTGCAGGGCCTGCTCCCAACGACCGTCGGACGCGAGCGCATCCGCCAGCTGCTCGGCCAGGGGATTGCCGTTCGCGGGGCGACGGCCGGTGGGCAAGATCCCGCTCGGCGTGACATTTCCGCCGGACAGGGCGGTGCCTGCGTCATTCTCGCGGCTCCCGTGAGCGAGCTGCTGTTCGAGGACCTCGATCGCGTCGCTGGTCCGGCCGAGATCGATGAGCACGCGGGCCAGCCACTGGGTAGCCCAGCCGGAAGCCAACCGCGCAGCGATGAGCCTCTGGAGGAAGGATGCGGTGTCTTCGTTGCGTCCTTGCCCGAGCATCGTTTCGACCGTCTCGTGGTGCCGGTTCGGTCGGATCAGCCTGTCGTCCTGCTGGGGATCTCGACCGACCTCGGGCATGAGCGCGACGGCTTCGTCGACACGGCCGTGCTCCGCCAGGAGATCGACGATCCGCTCCCGCGCTGAGGGAGGCGCGCTGCTCCAGTACCGGCGGTAGAGCGGTTGGCCGTAGCGGTACAGCAGGCGCTCGTACGCGCTCGTCGTGAGGCGTTCCAGGTCCTCCGGCTCCGCGGTGTGGGCCAGCAGGGCCTGCCAGAGCGAGTCAGGGACCAGCGCCGCCCGGCGCGCGATCTGACCGTGCTGGTTCAGGTAGTCGTGGAGTTCGTAGCCGTCGGCCGGGCCGGTGCCCGGTTGGTGGCGTCTAGGGATGAGCGCCGTGATTCCGTGCAAGGATTCGTCGGCGGCGCAACGGATTCCGCGCTCGAACCAGTCCTCGGGCGGGTCGATGCGATCTTGCTCGTCGAGGTAGCCGGGAGCGGCATCGGAGAGGAGGGCTCGGGACAGCAGATCGCGGTGGCCGAGGCGACGGGCGTCGATCACGGCCGTGACGATGGCCGCCGCGTAGCGGTCTCCCGCCGTGTCCGGGTGTTCGTGGCGGTCGACCAGCGCTGGGCCGCCCGCGAGGGTTTGGATGACCTGCCGGTCCTTGCCCGTCGAACTGATCGCCAGGGAGAGCCTGGGGTCGACCGGACCGGTGCTGCGCAGGGCTTCCAGATCTTCGTTGCTGAACCGGTCCGCCACTCGAACTCGCCGCACCGAGTGCAGCAGCAGGGACCGGGCGTGCGGATGTTCGCCGGTGTCCACCAGGTCGGACCAGTACTGCGGCCACAGCGTCCCCAGGACGACGATGGGGCCGGGGATCGACCCGTCCAGCAGGATCAGCAGCCATGCCGCGGCTTCTTCACCGTTCGGGCCGGTCAAGAAGTTCTGCGTTTCGTTGAGCCACAGCACGGATCGGGGGTTGACCTGTCCGCTGCGCAGCCGGTCGACCAGTTCGTCGGCGGTGCGCGGGTTGTGCAGTTCCCAGTTCCGGAGCGCCTCGTGGTTGGCGATCGCTTCGTAGAGCGCGCGGGTCTTCCCGGTGGAGGATCCGCCGGTCAGCACCACCATCTGGTTGCGGCGGGGTTCGCGGATGTCGGCGTCGAGTTCGTCGTCGTGGTTGCGGCGCAGGTAGCTCGGAAGTTCGGGCAACACCTCGCCGGCCCGCGACCGCGACGCTTCGATGGCGCGGTGGACGTCCAGGTCGAACGGGCTCCACTCGGTGACCGGTCTCGGCGGTCGGCTGGTCCTCGCGGTGTGCGGCGCGTGGAAGTGCACCTCTCCGTTGACCGTTCCCGCTTGCAGGAGATGGGTGAACTCACCCGTGGCCTCGTTGCGTGCGATCTCGTCCGGCATGCGCCGATTATCGCCACCCGGGCGCGGTTGTTCAGGCCTCTCGCCGGAACAACCGCGCACCGCAGTACGTCACTGCTGGCCTGCGAAGCGGGCTGGTTGGAGGGTTGGCAGGTCGGACTTGCCGATCAGGCGTTGGGGGCGGAAGTCGGCCAGGGAGTCTGCTGGGTGGCCGGTGAGGAGTTCCTGGGCCGCCAGCTTGCCCAGGAGTGGGCCCAGGGTGATGCCGCTGTGGGTGGCCAGCGCGTAGATCTTGCCGCTCCCGTCGAGGAATCCGGCGACCGTCAGGCCGTCGGCGGGCATCGCGCGCTGGCCGACGCGCAGGGATTCGAGGCGGGCGCCACTGGTGCCGGCGAGGAGGCCGGTCAGGCGGGAGCACAGGTCCCGTGCGTGGTCGCCGTCCGCGGCCGGTGGGCCGGCCGGATCTGCGTGCGCGTCGAGGTCCAGACCCTGCACGATGAGGCGGCCGCCGCCGTCTGGGCGGACGTTGAGCTTCGGCGTGGTCAGGATCCGGTTCAACCGCGTCGGGAGCGGGTTGGTGTAGCCGAGCAGGCCGACCGTCGCCGAGCCCGCCGCGTCCGGGTCGGCCATCGGGATCCGGTGCCCCGCCGCCGCGGTCAGGGTCTCGGTCCAGCGGCCGGTCGCGAGCACCACCGCGTCGAAATCGGCAGTGCCGTCGGCCAGCTCGACGCGTGCCCGACCGTCCACTTCGGATAGACCGGTCACCGTTGCCGGGCAGCGCAGTTCGGCTCCGCGCTCCCGTGCCTCGCCCCACAGCCGGGCCACCAGCAGTGCCGGGAAGACGTGGCCCTCGGTGGGGTAGAACGCGATGTCCTGGACGCCGGAGGGCACCCGCAGGTCCGGAACCAGTTCGCCGGCCCGCCGCGGGGTGATCCAGTCCACCGGGTAGTCGCGGCCGGTGAGCTCGGCGACCGAGGCGGCCAGCCGCTCGGCCCCCGCCGCGTCCTCCGCCCACTCCAGGTTTCCGGTGCGCACCAGCCAGTTCGCGCCGGACTCCTTCGCCAGTTCGGCGTGCTCGGCCATCCCGGTGACGTTGAGGTCGTGGTACGAGCGCGGGTTCTTGCTGTGCGAGTTCGTCCAGGCGAACGACGTACCCGAGGTTCCGGCCAGCGGCGCGGTGCGCTCGAAGACGGTCACCTCGGCGCCGGCCGCGGCCAGCGAGCGGGCGGCGGCGGCACCCAGCACGCCAAGTCCGATCACGGCGATCTTCATGCTTCCCTCACTAGTTCGCTGCGGACGGTCGGAGTGCGTTTCTCGGAAGTTGCCGCGGCCAACAGCAGGAGCACCACAGTCGACGCCGCGATGCCGTACACCGCGTACGGCACGGTCGTGTCCAGCAGGTGCGCGGTACCGCAGCCGATGATGCCCGCGAGCATGCTGCCGATCGCCGCGACCGGCCTCAGCCGGCGGTGACGGTGCAGCAGGTAGCCGAGGAAGATCGGCGCGGCCAGCGCGGCTGCCGAGTAGGCGTAGGTGGCCACGAGCCACGACAGCGCCTTCGGGAACAGGACTGCCAGCGCCGCCGCCAGCGCCGCCACCGCGACGGTGACCAGCCTCGACAGCGCGACGGTCCGGCGTTCGCCTGTCGCCTGGCCCGCGATGTTCTGGTAGACGTCGCGGATGAGGTTGACCACCACGGACTGCAGCGCGGCGCCGCTCGTGGCCACGATCGTCGACACCAGGAACGCGCCGAAGAGCACGAGCATCCAGGACGGCAGCTGGGTGAGCAGCCACCCGGCGGCGTCCTCTTCGTCGGCCAGGTGCGGGTTCATCGAACGCACCGCGAGACCGATGCAGCCCGCGTAGATCCCGCTGACGAGCATGGTCAGTCCGGACAGCCCGAGACCGCGGCGCGCGTCGGAAATCCGCTTGGTGGCGAACACGCGCTGGTAGTAGAGCTGGTTGGTCAGCGTCCCGGGGACGATCGCCGCCACCCACAACCAGATCTGCTGCCATCCCACGGCCGTCACGCCCTCCAGACCCCACAAACGCTGCGGCACGGTCTCGGTGATGTGCGTCCAGCCACCGGCCAGGTGGATCCCGTAGAACGCCACGCCGACCGCCATCACGATCTTGAAGAGTCCGAACACGAAGTCGGCCCACGCCACCGAGGTCAACCCGCCGGGCAGCACGAAAACCAGTGACCCGATCATGATCACCAGGATGAGCACGGGTTTGGAGATCCCGGTCAGCAGCCCGAAGAGCTGCGCGAAGGCGACGAACTGGGTCGCCAGCCAGCCGAACGGCACCACGAGTGCTGCCAGCGCCGCGATCGCCGTGACCAGCCTGTGCTGCCCGAACAACCGCGTGATGACATCAGGCACCGTGGTGAACCGCTGCTGGCGCAACCACCGGGCGATGAGCATCAGCAAGAGGAAGCCGACCAGCACGCAGCCCTCGTAGACGAACACCGACCACCCCGACCGGTAGCCGATCCCGACGTGGGCGATGAGTACCCCGCCACCCGCGGCGGCGGCGAACTGCGTGATGACGACGACGAACAGCGGGAGCGATTCGTTGGCGGCGAGCCAGTCCTGCGACGTCTTTGCTCGACGTCCGAAGTAGACTGACATGGCCGCGCCGAAGCCGATGACCAGCAGGCTGGCGATGACGATTCCAGCTATCTGCCCGGTTGATCCTGTGGGCATGATTCGCCTCCAGTCCTCATGCGTTCGCGAAGCGGTCGGGGTCCAGCTGCGTGATGTCGTGCTCGGTGCCGCCCCGCAGCGCGAGGTCGGCGCCGATCTCGCCGAAGACCGGGGCGAGTTTGAAGCCGTGCCCGGAGAACCCGGTCATGACGGTGGCGTTGCGGTGCCCGGGCAGCGGGCCCAGCACGGCGTGCTCGTCGGGGGTGAAGCCCTCGGCGAACGTGCCGATGCGCACCGGGTGCGGCGTGACGCCCGGCAGCAGCCGAGCCGCCGCGGCCGAGGCGGCGCGGGCGAACTCCGGGTCGGCGCTGCGCGGCAGGTCGTCCGGATCGTCCAAGGTCGGCCAGCCGAGGTGGTGCGGCACGATCTTGATGGCCACCCCGTCGAGCAGCGGGAAGCAGGAGAAACCGGCCTCGCGGTGGCGGCGGACCGCGATCGGCAGCCGATCCGGCCGGTGCGCGGCGGTGTCGCGGGCGGCGAACCAGCAGGCGGTGATCAACCGGATCTCGATCGGCAGCGCGCGCAGCGGTTCCAGCCGCCGCACCCACGGTCCGGGGGCGAACACGACGTGGTCGACGTCGAAATGCTCGTCACCGCTGCTGATTCGCCAACCCCGCGCGGTTTCGGCGACTTCGGTGATGCGGTGGTAGGGAAGGAGCTTCGCGCCGGCTCCTGCGGCGGTGCGCAGCGCGGCCTGCACCGCGGGTTCGGGGCGCAGGACACCGGCGGCCGGGTCGAGCACCATGACCTCGTCGTCGTCGATCCGGTGCTGGGGGAAGCGCTTGCGGGCGAGTTCGGCGTCCAGCACCTCGTGGTCGAGGCCGTGCTCCTCGGCGCACCGCCGCACCGCCCGGACGTCGGGGTGGTCGGCGGGACCGATGGTCAGGCCGCCGCACATCGTCAGCAGCTCGGCGGTCGCGTCGCGCTCCAGTTCACGCCAGAGCCGTCCGGCCTGCTGGAGCAGCGGGACGTAGCTCCCGCCTTCTTTGTACGCGGTGCGGAAGATGCGTGATTCTCCGGCGGACGCACCGCGGTCGTGGCCGGGGGAATAGGTGTCGAAGGCGAGCACGTCGGCTCCGCGCCGGGCGAGCTGCCAGGTGGTCATGGCGCCGATCACGCCGGTTCCGATCACTGCGACGCGAGGTTGGGTCATGGTCGCTCCTGTCGTGCCGGAGAAGGGAGGAATCGCGGTTCGAGGCGATGATGCTGCTGGAAACGCGCAGGTTCGAGCGGTCAGTCGCGTGCAGCGCTGACCACGGAGCGGTGGAGCGGGTTCAGGAGTCCGTTGTGGACAGAACGGTCTGCTCGATGAAGAACTCGACGAGGTCCGGGCGGATGATGTGCCACATCGCCTCGGCGAGCTTGCCGTCGGTGAGCCAGGTCAGCCGGCGCAGGCGGATCACGGCCTGGCCCGGTGTCATGTGCAGCCGGTCCGCGGTGGCTTCGTCCAGCAGGACCGGGTCGATGTAAACGCGGGACTTCGCCGCTGGAACGCCGTTGCGCGCGAAGTAGTCGTGCACGGTCAGGTGCGCCAGGTCCTCGTCGAGCATTCGTGGTGCCAACGCGAACGGGACCGCGGCGAGTTCGACGGCGATCGGGTTGTCGTCGACGTCGAACTTCAACCGCCGCAGCTGGTTCACCGGTGTGTCGTCGTCGATGCCGGGCAGCTCGACGTCGGCGTCGCGCGCCGGGATCACCGCCGCGGACTCCACTGCGTGCCGCCCGTGGATCTCCGGGCCTTGCAACGTCGGGTTGACCAGGCGCAGCAGGTTCTCCTGCCGCGCGCCTTCGGCGACGAAGGTGCCCCGTCGCCGGTGGCGCTCCGCGAGCCCGGCCTGCGCCAGCTCGGTCAGCACTCGCTGCGCCGTCGCGCGACCGACCGAGTACTGCTGCTGGAGCTCGGCTTCGGTGGGAAGCCGGGTGCCGGGCGGCAGCGCGCCAGAGCGGATCCGCTGCTCCAGTTCGGTGCGGATGCGCAGGTACGCCGGGGTTGCCACGAGGTGGAATCTAGCTGGCCGTTATTTGACCGGTCAATACCTCTTTTGGCCGGTCAAGTTCGGGCACATATGTACGGCCATTGTCTCGATCTGCCCTGGTTGCGGGCATTGACAACATTGGTCGGGCGGGGCAATGTTGGCGAGCAATTGGCCGTACAAATACTCGCCTGGAGGGTCGATGCTTCCGCTGGAAGGCGTGACCGTGGTGTCGCTGGAGCAGGCCGTCGCCGCCCCGTTCGCGACCCGGCAACTGGCCGACCTGGGCGCCCGGGTGATCAAGGTCGAGCGTCCGACGGGCGACTTCGCCCGCGGCTACGACACCTCGGTGAAAGGCCTGTCCAGCCACTTCGTCTGGATCAACCGGAATAAGGAGAGCATCGCGCTCGACCTGAAGGAGCTGGCCGACCGGCAGGTCATGGACAAGCTCCTGGCGCGCGCGGACGTGTTCGTGCAGAACCTCGCGCCGGGCGCGGCGGCGCGGCTCGGACTCGGCGCGGCGGAGCTGACGGCGAAGCACCCGCGGCTGATCGTCTGCGACCTTTCCGGCTACGGCAGCTCCGGGCCGTACCGTGACAAGAAGGCCTACGACCTGCTGATCCAGTGCGAGACGGGACTCGTCTCCATCACCGGCAGCGAAGCCGAACCGGCCAAGACGGGTATCTCCACGGCGGACATCGCCGGCGGCATGTACGCCTACAGCGGCGTGCTCACGGCGCTGTACGAGCGCGAGCGCACCGGGAAGGGAACGGCGTTCGAGGTCTCGCTGTTCGATGCGCTCGGCGAGTGGATGGGTTTTCCGTACTACTACGCGGCATACGGCGGCACCGCGCCGAAGCGCGCCGGCGCGCGGCACGCGGCCATCGCGCCCTACGGCCCGTTCGCGGCCGGTGACGGAGCGCAGGTGTTCCTCGGCGTGCAGAACGAGCGGGAGTGGGTGAAGTTCTGTGAGCAGGTGCTCGGCCGGCCGGAACTGGCCACCGATCCGCGGTTCGACGCCAACCCCAAGCGCGTCGAGAACGTCGCGGAGCTGAAGGTGGCCATCGAGGCGGTGTTCGCGAAGCTGAGCAGCTCCGACATCGAGGCCCGCCTGGAGGAGGTCGGCATCGCCAGCGCGCGGATGCGCACGATGGCGGAGTTCGCCGAGCATCCGCAACTGGCCGCCCGCGACCGGTGGCGCGAGGTCGACTCGCCCGCCGGACCGCTGCGCACCCTGCTGCCGCCGGTGACCGTCGCGGGCCGTGAACCGCGGATGGACCCGATTCCCGAGATCGGCCAGCACACCAACGCGATCCTCGTCGAACTCGCCGACTTCGACGACGCACCCCGCGACTGACCCGCCGGAAAAGGCGGTTGCCTACTTCGCCGCGTTCGGCGGCTCGTTCATCGTGGCGCACAGCTGGGCGAGGAAGGCCTCGAACTGTTCGAGCTGCTCCGGTGGGTACTGGGCGACCAGGGCGTTGAAGCGCTCGCTGAAGGGGCCGAAGAACTCGCGCGCGGGTTTCTCGATGCGTGAGCTGCTGCGCAGGGTCACCTTGCGCCGGTCGGCGTGCTCGCGGGTGCGGACGATGTGCCCGAGCTTTTCCAGGCGGTTCAACAGGTTCGTGGTCGCGCCCGTCGTCAGCGCGAGGCGCTCGCTGAGGCGGGTCGGCGACAGCGGGGTTCCCTTGTCTTCGGCGTAGAGGATTTCCGCCAGGGCGGCGGCGTCGGTCGAGTGCAGCCCGAGCCACGCCGCGAAGCGGCCGGTGAGCTCGGTGTAGTTCGCGCCGAAACTCCGGAGGCCGTCCAGGAGGCGTGCGCTCCGTGCCGCGGTGTCGCTGGGTTGCCGTGCCTCGTTCATCGGTCGTTCGCTCTCCTGCGTCGCTGCCGTGCCTGGCGTGTTGACAATCCAACCCTATCAACTTTAGCTTCATCGTGAAGTAATTCTTTTGTGAAGCTAGTTGGGTTCGCGGCCGCTCCAGGCGCCGACGGCGAATCCTCCGCAGGCCCGAATCCCCAGATCTCATGGAGAGTCCGATGCGCAATGCGCCGCACCCCGATGGCGTCGACCCGTTCGCCCCAGCCGTCCGCGCCCTCGCCGAGCCGGATCCCACGCGTGCCGCGCTGCGCTCGGCCGGCCCGATCGTCCAGGTGAACGCGCCCGCCGGAGGGCGAGCGTGGATAGTGACCGACGAGGCCCTGGCGCGAGCCGTCCTCGTCGACCCGCGAATAGTCAAGGACCCCGCATCAGCGCCCCTGGACTGGGACGGGCAGCGCGCCGGGCTCGAACGGACCGCCGCCGAACAGCCGTCCCTCACCACCCTCGACGGACCGGAGCACGCGGAGCTGCGGCGCGCGCACGCCCCGATCTTCGCGGCGAAGCGGATTCACCGGCACTCCGACCGGATTCATGCGATCGCCCGGGAACTCCTCGCCGAGCTCGCCGCCGGCGGCGCGGACGTCGACCTGGTAGCGGACTTCACCACCCGCTACCCGCTCACCGTCCTGCTGGACCTGCTCGGCGTTCCCCTCGACCACCTCGACCGGGCCACCGATGCCTGCCGGCTGATGTTCAGCGCCGAGCCGGGCGCGCAGGGGAGGGCGATCGCCGAACTCGCGGGGCTCGCCGAGGACGGAATCCGCGACGACAGCAGGGGATTCGCCGCCGAGCTGCGCGACCGGGTTTCCCCGGAGACCACCCGGGATCAGCTGCAGTACCACCTGTTCGGACTGATCTTCGCCGGGCAGCTCACCACCGACGCCGCCCTCGGTTTCCTGATCGCGCGCCTGCTCGAGGGCGGCGCGCACCGGATCCCGTCGGAAGAGGAGGCAGTCGACGATCTGGTCCGCGACACGCTGCGGCTGCACCCGCCCGCGCCCTTCACGCTCTGGCGGTTCACCACCGAGGAAGTCGAGCTCGCCGGAGTGCGGCTGCCCGCCCGAGCGCCCGTGCTCGTGGACATCCTGGGGATCAACACCGATCCGGCCCGCTCATCCGGCCAAGACCTGTCCTTCGGTGCCGGGCCGCACTTCTGCATCGGCGCGCAGCTCGCCCAGCTCGAACTGCGCGCCGTGGCCACGGTGCTGCGGACCGACTTCCCCGACGCCCGACTCGCGGTCCCGTTCGGCGAGCTCCGGCAGACCGGCATCGGCGGCCTCCAGAGCAGCCGGCTTACCGGGCTCCCGGTCGCGCTGCGCGGCTGAGCGGCCTGCGAAAGGGCGCCGTCTCCCGCAGGAGACGGCGCCCTTGTCGGAGAGTGGCGTCAGATGTGGCGGCCGCCGGTGATCTCCAGGACGCAGCCCGTCATGTACGACGACATGTCGGAGGCCAGGAACAGCACCACGTTGGCGACCTCTTCCGGCTCGCCCGCGCGCTGCATCGGGATCTCCTTGAGCTTGGCGTTCCACACGTCCTCGCGCAGCGCTGCCGTCATGTCGGTGCGGATCAGGCCCGGCTGCACCGCGTTGACCCGCACGCCCAAGTGCGCGACCTCTTTGGCGGCGGCCTTGGTCAACCCGACGATGCCCGCCTTGGCCGCGCTGTAGTTCGTCTGCCCGATCATGCCGACCTTGCCGGAGATCGAGGAGATGTTCACGATCGAGCCGCTGCCCTGCTCGCGCATGACCGCGGCGGCGGCGCGGGTGCCCAGCCAGGCGCCCTTGACGTGCACGTCGAGCACCGATTCGAAGTCGGCCAGCGTCATCTTGCGCATGGTGGCGTCGCGGGTGATGCCCGCGTTGTTCACCATGACGTCCAGCGAACCGAATTCGCCGGTGGCCGCCTCGATCGCGGCCTGCACGGCGTCGGGGTCGGTGACGTCGCAGGCCACGCCGAGCGCGGTGCCCTTGCCGCCGAGCTTGTCCGCCGACTCCTGGGCGTGCTCGGCGTTGATGTCGGCGAGCACCACCTTCGCGCCCTGGGCGACGAAGTTCTCCGCGATGGCGAACCCGATGCCCTTGGCGCCCCCGGTAATGACGGCGACCTTGTCCTGCAACATCTGCACATCCTCCTGGCAGGCTGTCCTGTGCTGGCCGAAGCGGGTCCGGGCGTCCCCCCGACACGCCCGGACGCGCCTTGCGCCAGCGCAGTTTCGGTTGAAACCGCTGGATTTTCCAGACCGTCTACTGTGGTCGATCGATTACAGTGCGCGTTCGGTGCCGAAGATCGCGGTGACCTGGCTGGAGAGCACGCCGCCGTTGCCGTGCGCGAGCGCGACGTCGGCGCCCTCGATCTGCCGTGCGCCGCATTCGCCGCGCAGCTGCCGCACCGCCTCGATGATGGTGAAGATCCCGTACATGCCGGGATGGCAGTACGAGAGTCCGCCGCCGTTGGTGTTCACCGGCAGCTTCCCGCCCGGCGCGATCCGGCCCTCGGCGACGAACGCGCCGCCCTCACCTTTCTCGCAGAACCCGAGGTCCTCCAGGAACAGGACCGGGTTGATGGTGAACGCGTCGTAGAGCTCGACCACATCGACGTCCTGCGGGGTCAGCCCGGCCATCTCGAAGGCCCGGCCACCGGATTCGGCGGCCGCGGTGACCGTCAGGTCCGGCATCGCCGAGATGCTGCGGTGCGAGGTCGCCTCGCCGGCGCCGAGCAGGAACGCGGGCTTGCCGGGCAGCTGCCCGGCGCGTTCCGCGCTGGTCAGCACCACCGCGCCGCCGCCGTCGGTGACCAGGCAGCAGTCCAGCTTGGTCAGCGGGTCGCTGATCATCCGCGCGGCCAGCACGTCCTCGCGGGTCAGCGGCTCGCGGGCGAACGCCACCGGGTTCAGCTGCGCCCACTGCCGCGCCGCCACCGCCACATCCGCCAACTGCTCACGAGTGGTGCCGTACTGGTGCATGTGCCGCGCCGTCGCCATCGCATACATGCTGATCGGATGCCGCGCGCCGTAAGGCGCCTCGAACGGGTTCGGCTTCGACGGCGACACCAACCGGCCACCATCGGAACGCTGGGTGCTGCCATAAACGATCAGCGCCGTCGAAATCACACCGGCGTTGATCGCCGCCGCCGCGTGCAGCAGGTGGGAGACGAACGAACTGCCACCGATGGTCGACCCGTCGACGTACTTCGGCCGGATACCGAGGTATTCGGCCGTGTCCATGCCCGACATCGGGTAGTAGGACGACGCGGTGAACAGCCCGTCCACTTCGGACTTCTGGATGCCCGCGTCGGCCAGCGCCCGCACCGTCGCCTGCCCGACCAGGTCCAGCGGGGTCAGACCCGGGGCAACCTGGCCGAGATCCGATTCGGCGACGCCGACGACCGCCGTGGTGCCACGCAACGTCATGACTGCTCCCTGTCTTGCGGGACACCCGCACCCGGTCGGCCGCCACGCGCGGTAGCGGACTGTTGCACGTGTCGTCCTCCGGTCCGGAACACCGCGACCGGTGTCCCGTCCTGCTCGACCATGGCGAATCCGACGCGGGTGCCGATGACGACCTTGTCGGCGTCGACGTCTTCGACGCGCGACATCATCCGGAAGCCCTCGTCGAGGTCGATCAGCGAGACGTTGTGCATCCCCTCGCGGCCGCGCACCGCGGTCGTCGAGTAGACGGTCCCGAGGCCGCTGCTGCGCTGCCAGCCCAGGTCGTCGCTGCCGCACGCCGGGCACAGCACGCGCGGCTGGAACACCGCCGCCGCGCACTTGCCGCAGCGCTGGTACCGCAGCTCGCCGGCGGCCAGGCCGTCGCGGAACACCGCCTCGGGCGCCGCCCCGGCCGGGGGCGTCACTTCACTCATTTCTCCATACCTTCCTTGGGGTCTGAGCGGGTCCGGGGCCGTGAGTCTTTTGGGTTGCCATAGCAGCCCAAAAAAAACACAGCGGCGATCGGCACCGCACACACCAACGGCATCGGCAGCAACCCCCAGCCGGACCCCCCGACCG
>NZ_JBFAKG010000046.1:0-54437 GCF_040655595.1 Saccharopolyspora sp. NPDC050389 | reverse complement strand
CTGTCTTCATCACCCCACCCACAACCCGCGGGGGGGGGCCGGGGGGGGGCGCGGCCTGTTTTTTTTTGGTTTCCCCACCCCACCAAAAACCACCCACGGCTGCGATCGGCACCGCTCACTCCTCGGGCTTCGTCAGCACCGCCAGGCAGTCCACCGCGACGGCGCCCTTGCCCTCGGCGTCCAGCAGCAGCGGGTTCACGTCGAGCTCCGCGATGTCGTCCGCCAGGTCGTAGGCCAGCCACGACAGCCGTGCGACCACCTCGGCCGCGGCGTCGATGTCGCGCGCGGGCTTGCCGCGCACCTCGCCGAACAGGCGGCTGCCGCGCAAGGACAGCAGCAGGCGCTTCGCCGCGTCGGTGTCCAGCGGTGCCACGCCGACCTGACTGTCGGCGAGCACCTCCACCAGCACGCCGCCGAACCCGACGACCACCACCGGCCCGAAGGCCGGGTCGCGCTTGATGCCCACGATGAGCTCGGTGTCGCCACCGGCCATCCGCTGCACCAGCAGCCGAGCCTCGGGATCACCGGCATCACGCGCGATGTCCAGCAGTTCCTCGGCGGCGGCGCGGATCTCCGCGTCGCCGGTCAGACCCAGCCGCACGCCGCCGATGTCGGACTTGTGTCCGATGTGGTCGGACAGCAGCTTGACCGCCACCGGCCCGCCGAGGTCCCGCGCGGCGGAGACGGCCACATCCGGGTCGTCTGCCGGGAACGCTCCGGAGCACGGCACGCCGTAGGCGGCGATCAGCCGGCTCGACTCGTGCTCGTTGAGCTGGGCGCGGCCCTGCGCCCGGGCGTCCCGGAGGATCCCGCGGGCGACCTGCTCATCGATGTCCGCGGGGCGCGACGGATCGGGCAACGGCGGCCGCAGGCTGAAGTCGGCCAGCACGCCCAGCGCCGCGGCAGCCCGGCCGGGATCGGTGAAGCACGGGATGCCCAGCTCCTGCAGCCGCTGGCGCGGCCGCCCGCTGCCGCCGGTCCACACCACGACCAGCGGCCGGTCGGTGGAGCGGTAGGCCTGCTCGATCGCGTCGATCAGCGGCCCGGACGCGTTGTCGGAGTTGCCCAGCAGCACCGCGATCATGTCGGTGCCGGGGTGCTCGACGGTGATCTCCAGGGCGCGGCGCAGCATGCCCGGGTCGCTGATCAGCGTGGCGGTCAGGTCGACCGGATTGCGCGGCGAACCGAACGGCGGGATGACCTCGGCCATCCGCCGCTGCCACGCCTCGTCCCATGGCTGCACCTGGAGGCCGTTGCTGCTGGCCTGATCGGCCATCAGCACTCCGGCGCCGCCGGAGAGCGACAGCGTGCTCAGCCGCCTGCCACGAGCGCGCCTGCCGTCGGCGAACACCAGCCCGGCATCCAGCAGCTGCTCCATCCCGTCCAGCCGAGTGATGCCGAACTGCCGCGTCGCGCCGTCGAACACGGCGTCCTCGCCGGCCAGTGACGCGGTGTGCGACTGCGCGGCGCGCGCACCGGCCTCCGAGCGGCCGACCTTCACCGCCAGGATCGGCTTGTCCAGCTCGTGCGCCCGGCGGGCCACCTGCAGCAGCTCGCGGCCGTGGTGCACGCCTTCGAGGTAGGCCATCAGGACCTTGGTCTCGTCGGTCTCCACCAGCCCGCCGAGCACCTCGGCCACCGACAGGTCGGCCTCGTTGCCGGTGTTCAGGAAGTGCGAGATGCCCAGCCCGGCGGTCTGCGCGGCGCTGAAGATGAAGGTGCCGAACGCGCCGCTCTGGCTGACGAAGGACACCGGGCCCTCGCGCAGCTCGCCGCTGTCGTCCATCGCCGAGGTGAACGTGGGCAGCGCGCGGTCTCGCAGGCTGAGCATGCCCAGGCAGTTCGGGCCCAGCACGCGGATGCCGGTCTCGGCGATCACCGCCTGCAGCTGCTGCTGCAGCACCTCGCCGCGCCCGCCGACCTCGGCGAAGCCGGAGGCGCCGACGATCGCCGCCGGGATGCCGCGCTGCGCGCAGTCCCGCACCCCGTCGATGACCTTGTCGGCGGGCAGCATCACCATCGCCAGGTCGATGTCGCCGTCGATGTCGTCGAGGCTGCGGTAGGCGGGCAGGCCCTGCACCTCGGAGCGCCGCGAGTTGATCGGCAGCAGCCGGCCGGTGTAGCCGAGCCGCTTCATCAGCTCGATGGGCCGGCCGGACAACTTGATCGGGTTGTCCGAGGCGCCCAGGATGGCGATCGATCGGGGATGCAGCAGTCGCTGGATTGCCGTGTTGTCGACGGCGCCCACAGATTCCTCCTAGCGGTGGGGAGACGGACTTCGGCGCTGGCGCGCGGGTCGTGAGTGTTCGTTCCGGTAAGAACCGGAGCGAACACTCACGAGCGCACCCGGCCGCCTAGACCTGTCGCAGCAGTTGCTTGGCGATGATCAGCTTCTGGATCTCGCTGGTGCCCTCGTAGATCCGGAACACCCGCGAGTCGCGGTAGAAGCGCTCCACCGGAACGCCGCGCATGTATCCGGAGCCGCCGTGCACCTGCACCGCGCGGTCGGCGACGCGGGAGACCATCTCGCTGCAGAACAACTTCGCGCAGGACGGCGCGAGCCGGGTGTCCGCGCCCGAGTCGTACTCGCGGGCGGCCTCCAGCACCATGGATCGGCCCGCGTACAGCTCGGCCTGCGACTCGGCCAGCAGCGCCTGCACCAGCTGGAACCGGCTGATCGGCTTGCCGCCCTGCTCGGCCTCGGCGGCGTAGCGCACCGACTCCTCGACGATCCGCGTCGCCAGTCCCACGCAGATGGCCGCGATGTGCAGGCGGCCGCGGGTCAGCGACGACATCGCCGCGGCGAACCCGGTGCCCTCCTGGCCGCCGACGATCGCCTCGGCCGGCACGCGCACGTCGTCGAAGAACACTTCGGCGGTGTGCGCCCCGGCCTGGCCCATCTTCGCGTTCGGCGGCCCGATCCGGACCCCGTCCAGCCCGGTCTCGACCAGGAACACCGAAATGCCCTTGTGCGCCTCGACATTCTCATCGGTGCGGGCGAACACCACGAGCAGGTCGGCCTGCGGAGCGTTGGTGATGAACCGCTTGGCGCCCGAGATCACGTAGTCTCCGCCATCGCGCACGGCCTTGGTGCGCACCGAGCTCGGGTCCGAACCGGCACCGTCCTCGGTCAGCGCGAACGACGCGATCGCCTCACCGGCGGCCAGCCGCGGCAGCCACGCCTGCTTCTGCTTCTCGGTGCCGTACTTGACGATCACCTGCCCGGCGATGCCGTTGTTCGTGCCGAACATCGAACGGAACGCCGGAACCGTGTAGCCCAGCTCCATCGCCAGCCGGACGTCCTCGCTCATCGACAGGCCCAACCCGCCGTGCTCCTCGGGCAGCGCGAAGCCGAAAAGCCCCATCTCGGCGGCGGTTTCGCGCACCCGCTGCGGAATCGCGTTCGTCTCGTCGATCTCGTCCTCGGCGGGCACCACCTCGTTGCGGACGAAGTCGCGCACCGTGCGCAGCACGTCGTCGAACACGTTCGGGTCCATCGTTCTCCTCACCTCGTCACGAACCTGCGGTGGCGGGCTCGTGGGTTTCTTCGTTCGCGTTCCGTGCGGACCGGGTCAACAGGATTCGGACGCCGATCAGCGACATCAGCACGGTCACCAGCGCCCAGCCGATCACCGGCAGGATCGAGCCGGAGGCGGTCAGCAGCAGCTGGCCGATCATCGGCGTGGTGCCGCCCAGCAGCGTCCCGGCCAGGCCGTAGGACAGCGAGATGGCGGTGTAGCGCACGCGGGCCGGGAACGCGTCGGCCAGCACGCCGGCGAGGATCGAGTAGAACATCACGTGCGGGACGGTCGCCAGCACCATGCCGACCACCGACCACGCGAAGCTGCCGGTGCTGATCAGCAGGAACATCAGCGGCATCACGGGCAGCTCGGCGACGAGCAGGATCGTGACGATCTTGCGGACGCCGAACTTGCTGGCCAGCACCGCGCCGAAGGGCTGCACGAAGAACTGCGTGATGCTGGCGATGAGCACCACGGTCATGAACGTCTCGCGCTGGAAGCCGAGCTCGTTGGTCGCCCACGACACCGCGAAGGTGTTCTTGAAGTACGAGGCGGAGAAGACGATCGCGCAGGCGAAGACGCCGAGCACCACCAGCCCGGTGTGGTGCCGGAAGGTGTCCAGCAGCGGGAACTTCGCGGTCTGCCCGGTCTCCTTGAGCTTGGTGAGCTGCGGCGACTCCTCGATGCTCAGCCGGATCACCAGCCCCAGCACCACCAGCACCGCGGAGGCCAGGAACGGGATCCGCCAGCCCCAGTCGTAGAACGACTCGTCGGGCAGCTGCGAGACGAGGGTGAAGGCCAGCGAGGAGAGGATCTGCCCGGACGGCGAGCCCTGCTGCGCCCACGAACCGGAGATGATGCTGCGGCCCTTGGGTGCGTGTTCGGTCGCGATCAGCACCGCGCCGCCCCACTCGCCGCCGACCGCCAGGCCCTGCACGACGCGCAGCAGCACCAGCAGGATCGGTGCCGCGATGCCGATGGTGGCGTAGGTGGGCAGCAGGCCGATCCCGACGGTGGTGACGCCCATCAGCAGCAGCGTGATGATCAACGCCTTCTTGCGGCCGACCCGGTCACCGAGGTGGCCGAAGATGATGCCGCCCAGCGGCCGGGCCAGGAACCCGACCCAGAACGTCGCGAACGAGACCAGGACGCCGATCGCGGGCGTCACGACCGGGAAGAACAGCTTGCCGAACACCAGCGCGGACGCGGTGCCGTAGATGTAGAAGTCGTACCACTCGATGCTGGTGCCGACGAACGAGGCGATCCCGGCCTTGCGCCCCATTCTTTCCTGCTCTGAAAGCCGTCTCATCGAATTTGGCTCCGTCTCCGCCGAATCCGGGTGCCCGCCGCGCTGCTCGGCAGGTCGAAACCCGTTGGGAAACCGCAGGATTCGCCGATGCGGCGGGCGGGGCCCGGCGCCCGCCGCATCGCGAACGCGGTTCCTCGACGCTAGGTCAGCGGGTGTGTTCCGTCTAACACCAAATTCGGGTAGGTTTGATTCGGTCGCGCGACATAATCGGCGCTGACCTGGGCAAAGGCGCTCGTGGTCGGGAGGTTTGAGCGGTGGAGCTACGCCACCTGCAGGCGTTCGTCGCCGTGGCGGAGGAGCTGAACTTCCGGCGGGCCGCGGTGCGGCTGCACATGTCCCAGCCGCCGCTCTCACAGCAGATCAAGCGCCTGGAGCACGAGGTCGGGGTGGCGCTGCTGCGCCGCACCACGCGGCAGGTGGAGCTGACCGCGGCGGGGGAGGCGTTCCTGTGCGAGGCGCGCAAGACGCTGCAGTCGGCCGAGGCCGCGCCCCGGCTGGCGCGGCAGGCGGCCGCGGGGGAGATCGGCGTGGTGCGGCTGGGTTTCAGCGGCCAGACGTCGTACCGGGTGATGCTGCTGATCGTGCGAAAGTTCCGCGAGCGCTACCCGAACGTGCGCTTCGACATCCTCAGCCCGCTCTACGGCGGCGAGCTGGTGGACCAGATCAACCAGCACGAGGTCGACGCCGGGCTGCTGCGGCTGCCGGTGCCGACCGAGGGCCTGTGCGTGCGGGAGCTGGACCAGCACCCGCTGGCGGTGGCGCTGCCGGAGGGCCACCGGCTGGCCGGTGCCCGGCGGGTGGGGCTGGACGACCTGCGGGGCGAGTCGTTCATCAGCTACCCGACCAATCGCGGATCGGTGGTCAACCAGCTGGTGCAGGCGGCGTGCCTGCAACTCGGCTTCAGCCCGAACTTCGTGCAGGAGGCGCCGGACACCCACACGATCCTCTCGTTGGTGGGCGCCGGTTCGGGCGTCAGCCTGGTTCCGATGACCGCCGGGCACCTGAAGGTTCCCGGCGTGGTGCTGGTGCCGGTGCACGACGCCCCGGCGGTCCCGCTGGCGCTGGTGTGGCGCGAGGACGACCAGAACCCGGCGCTGGCCGGCCTGGTCGGGCTGCTTGACGAAGTCGTCGCCGAGCTCTGATCTTTCGATCCACTGTGGACGTTCGCACGAATTTGCGGTGACCGCACGGAAAACGGACACGCGCGCAAAGTGTGGTGCAGTGCACGTGCGGTTGCGGTAACTCCGGGCCGGGCCGCGACGACACAACGGGTGAACAACCGATCATCGATGATCTTGGCTTCGACTTTCGCTGCACAGAACTGAACAAGGAGGTCTTAAGTGGCTGCCGACCGACCGGAGAGTCGGGCATGGTGGATCTGGAGCGCGGCGGTGATCGCCTATCTCGCCGCGGTATTTCACAGGGGCAGCTTGGGGGTCGCCGGAACGCAGGCGCTCGACCGGTTCGACGTCGGTCCGGCCGCGCTGAGCGCGTTCACGGTCCTGCAGGTCGGCATCTACGCCGGCATGCAGATTCCCACCGGATTGCTGGTGGACCGCTTCGGTTCCCGAAAGGTGATCACCGTCGCGGTGTTGTTGTTGGGCACGGGGCAGATGCTCTTCGCCCTCGCCGATTCCTACTCGATGGGCCTGCTCGCCCGCGCGGTGCTGGGCCTCGGCGACGCGCTGATGTGGGTCAGCATCCTGCGGCTGGTGGCGGCGCACTTCTCCGCCCGCCGCTACGCACTGGTGGCAACGGTGTCCAGCGCGCTGGGGGCGCTGGGTGGCGTTGCAGCCACGTTCCCGCTCGCGCTGGCGTTGCAGAACATGGGCTGGACGGCGACGTTCCTGCTGGTGGGCGCCTTGACGCTGGCTTACGCGGCGGTGACCTCGACGGTCGTGCGGGACGCTTCGCTCGGAGGTGCGCAGGCGCGCAGCGGCGGTGCGGTGTTCCAGCAGGTGCGCGAGGCCTGGTCGGTGCCGGGCACGCGGCTGGCGTTCTGGGCGCACTTCTGCACGATGTTCGTCTCGGGCGCGCTGACCCTGCTGTGGGGCTTCCCGTACCTGGTCAACGGGCTGGGCGTGCCGGCGGCGACGGCGAGCGTGATGCTCAGCCTGCTGATCATCGGGCAGGTGGTCGGCGGGCCCGTGGTGGGCGCGCTGATCGGCAGCCGCCCGGAGTGCCGGATGTGGATCGTGCTGGGCTACCTGGTGCTCAACGCCCTGTCCTGGGTGGTGCTGCTGGGCTGGCCGGAAGGCCGCCCGCCGCTGGCGGTGATCGCGACGGCGTTCCTGGTCTTCGCCCTGGGCGGCCCGGTTTCGGCGGTGGCGTTCGCCCTGGTGCGGGACTACAACCCGGTGTCCAGGGTCGGCACCGCGACCGGCGTGGCGAACGCGGGCGGCCACTCCGCGACGGCGCTCGGCGTGCTGTTCGTGGGCCTGGTGCTGGACCTGGCGCAGGACATGCCGGGCGGCTCGGAGTACCGGGTGGCGATGCTGGCGCTGGTGGCGATGCTGCTGTTCGGCGCGTTCCGGACGGTGGTCTGGTGGCGCCGGGCGCGGGCGGAGGTGTTCGCGGCGGAGGCCCGCGGCGAAGGCGTGCCGGTGGTGCTGACCCGCCACCGCTGGGACCTCGCCAAGCCCCGCCAGGTTGTCACAGCCTGATCAGCCGCAGAGCGAGCCGGGCCCGGTGGTGATCGTTCACCACCGGGCCCGGCTCGCGTCACTTTCGCCAGAACAGGTGGTGGGTCACGCCGCTCGGGCTGGGCACGACGTCCAGGTGGAACCGGTCGCGCAGCTCGTCGGGCGAATCCCAGAGCTTCGACCCGGATCCCAGCTTCACCTGCGAGACCGCCACGTGCATGGTGTCGACGAGGTCGGCATCGAGGAACTGCCGGATGGTGGTGGCTCCGCCGCCGAGCCGGACGTCCTTGCCCCGCGCCGCTTCCCGCGCCTGTTCGAGGACCGTCGCCGGATCGCCGTCCACGAAGTGGAACGTGGTGTCGGACAGGGTGAACGACGGGCGCACGTGGTGGGTCAGCACGAAAACCGGGGTGTGGAACGGGGGTTCGTCGCCCCACCAGCCCAGCCAGTCGTGGTTCTCCCAGGGGCCGCGCTGCGGGCCGAACTTGCCGCGGCCCATGATCTCGGCGCCGATGTTGCGGGCGAAGTCCCGCGTGAAGTAGTCGTCGAGCCCGCGGCTGCCACCGGGATCGGTTCGGGTTGGCCAGCTGGCCGTGGCGCCGCCCCAGCTGAACATGGCCGTGGGGTCGGCATGGCCGAACGGCTTCTCGAGGCTCTGGCCCTCACCGGCACCGAATCCGTCGAGCGAGACGTTGAAGTTCTGCACTCTCAGCAGCTGGGTCACGCGGGTTCCTCCTGCACTCTTGGTGCTGGGGAAGACCACGCGCGCCGGAGAAACTCATCGGTGACACCGACCACACCGCGGAGGGGCACCGCGCCGTTCGCGGTGCCCCTCCCGCGGTTCTAGTTCGCGCCGACGTACTTGCGGAGGTGCTGGGCCGTCAGGGAATCGCCGGTCGCCACCAGCTCGGCCGGGGTGCCGGTGAAGACGATCCGGCCGCCGTCGTGGCCCGCGCCGGGGCCGAGGTCGATCAGGTGGTCCGCGTGCGCCATCACCGCCTGGTGGTGCTCGATGACGACCACCGTGCCGCCGTCGTCCACCAGCCGGTCAAGGAGCGCGAGCAGCTGGTCCACGTCGGCCAGGTGCAGGCCCGTGGTCGGTTCGTCGAGGACGTAGATCGACGCCTTCTCCGCCATGTGGATCGCGAGCTTCAGGCGTTGCCGCTCGCCGCCGGACAGCGTGGTCAGCGGCTGGCCGAGGCGGACGTATCCCAGGCCGACGTCCACGAGCCGGTCGAGGATCGCGCGGGCCGAGCCCGACGTGAAGAACTCGTGCGCCTGCGCCACCGACATGCCCAGGACCTCGCTGATGTCCTTGCCGCGCAGCTTGTGGGTCAGCACCTCGGCGGTGAACCGTCTGCCCTCGCACTTCTCGCAGACCGTCGCGACGCCGGCCATCATCGCTAGATCCGTGTAGACCAGGCCGATGCCCTTGCAGTTCGGGCAGGCGCCCTCGGAGTTCGCGCTGAACAGGCTCGCCTTGACGCCGTTGGCCTTGGCGAAGGCCGTGCGGATCGGGTCGAGCAGGCCGGTGTAGGTGGCCGGGTTGCTGCGCCGGGACCCGCGGATCGGGGCCTGGTCGACGACGACCACGCCGTCGCGGCGGGGCAGCGAACCGTGGATCAGCGAGCTCTTGCCCGATCCGGCGACACCGGTGACCACGGTCAGCACGCCCAGCGGGATGTCCACGTCGACGTTCTTCAGGTTGTGCGTGTCGGCGCCGGTGATCGACAGCCGCCCGGTCGGCTCGCGGACGTCCTCGCGCAGCCGGGCCCGGTGGTCCAGGTGCCGTCCTGTCAGGGTGTCCGAGCGCCGCAGGCCCGCCACGTCGCCGGTGAAGCACACCCGCCCGCCGGCGGTGCCCGCGCCCGGCCCGAGATCCACCACGTGGTCGGCGATTTCGATCGTCTCCGGCTTGTGCTCCACGACGAGCACGGTGTTTCCCTTGTCGCGCAACCGGATCAGCAGGTCGTTCATCCGCTGGATGTCGTGCGGGTGCAGGCCGACCGTGGGCTCGTCGAAGACGTAGGTCACGTCGGTCAGGCTCGAACCGAGGTGCCGCACCATCTTCACCCGCTGCGCCTCGCCGCCGGAGAGCGTCCCGGACTCGCGGTCCAGGCTCAGGTAGCCCAGGCCGATCTCGACCAGCGAATCGAGCGTGCCGCTCAGCGTTTCCAGCAGCGGCGCCACCGATTCGTCGGTGATGCCGCGGACGAACTCGGCCAGCTCGTCGATCTGCATCGCCGAGCAGTCGGCGATGTTGCGGCCGTCGATCTTCGCCGACAGCGCGGCCGGGTTCAGCCGGGTGCCGCCGCAGGCCGGGCAGTCGGCGAACACCGCGGCGCGGTCCACGAACGCCCGGATGTGCGGCTGCATCGCCTCGCGGTCCTTGGCGAGGTAGACCCGCTGCACCTTGACCAGCAGGCCCTCGTAGGTGGTGTTGATGGTGGCGTGCTTGATCTTGGTGGCCGGCTTGTGGAGGAAGTCCTCCCACTGCTGGGGCGTGAAGTCCCGCAGCTTGACGTCGGGGTCGTAGAGCCCGGAGGCGGCGAGCACCTGCCAGTACCAGGAGTCCACCGCGAAACCGGGGACGGTGATGGCGCCTTCGTTGAGCGAGCGGTCCTTGTCGATGAGCTCGTCGACGTCGATCTTCGAGACGTGGCCGAGCCCCTCGCACTCCGGGCACATGCCCTCGGGGCCGTTGAAGCTGAAGGCCGTCGAGGTGCCGACGTGCGGGCTGCCGAGGCGGCTGAACAGGATGCGCAGCATCGTTTGCGTGTCGGTGGCGGTGCCGACCGTGGAGCGGGAATTGGCGCCCATCCGCTCCTGGTCGACGACGATCGCGGTGCTCAGGTTGCGCAGCGAGTCCACGTCGGGGCGGCCGAGGCTGGGCATGAACGACTGGATGAACGCCGTGTAGGTCTCGTTGATCAGCCGCCGGGATTCGGCCGCGATGGTGCCGAACACCAGCGAGGACTTCCCGGAACCGGAGACCCCGGTGAACACCGTGAGTCGCCGCTTGGGGATGTCCAGCGAGACGTCGGCGAGGTTGTTCTCCCGCGCCCCGCGGACTTCGATCACGTCGTGGGTGTCAGCGGCCCGCCGCGGCTCGGCGGGTTCGGAGTTGATGCGTTCGGACGGATCCGGGCTCATGCTGCGCTGCTTCTCCAACCGTGCGAAAGGCATTTGGGCCGGACGCTTCGCGGTGCCGTTTCCGCGGCTGAACGCCCGTGAGCATTTCGGGGCGCCATGGCACCCCAAAACGCTCACGGCATTTGATCAGCGGAAAAGGAGACTCGCGAAGCACCGGCCATCCTTTATACCGGCCGGGACCGACAGCCGCCGCGAAGTCAGCCGGCCAGCTCCGGGAGCCGGGCGCGGCAGGCAGCGATGTCCGCCGGGTTCCAGCCCGTTTCGGCGAGTTCAGCGGCCGGTACCCGCGGGCGTAGCTTCAAGGCGCCATGCGGCGTAGTCACGGGCGAGCCGCGCACGGTGTTTTTTCCCGGGACCGTCGTTGACGACGGCCCAGTGCGTCCACATGCCGGCGAGGTAGACGGCGAACGCCGTCACGGTCTCTTCGTTGGCCTCGGCGAACGAGGGCAGTTCGCGGCGTGCCCATTCTTCGGCGTCGCCCGGCTCGTGACCGGCTTCGACCAGACGCAGCACGAGATAGGCCGGGTCCACCCATGCGGCGCCGGCACCGGGAAAGCCCCAGTCGATGACGTGCACCGCGCCGTCGGGTCCGAGCAGGACTTGGTCGCCGTGCAAGTCGGAGTGCACGAGGCGGTCGCCGTCACCGAGTTCGGGCGCCTTCGACGCGAGCTCCGACATCGCATGGACATCCCACCTGGCGACGAGATCGGGGGCGTCGGCGGCGAGTTTGCTCCACCAGTCGACGCCGTCCCACCGCGCGCGGATCGACCGCAGGCCAGGCGCGGGCAGGGCGCCGATGCGGCGGACGACGTCGGCGACACGCGGCAGATCTGGTGAGCCAGGGTAGAGATCAGCTGATTGACCGTGCACGTAGTCGAACCCGACCAGCAGCCAGTCGTCAACGTCCACAGTGAACAGCACCTGCGGTGCGATGCCGGGTGCGAGCAGGTTGGTCGTGGCTTCGCGTCGCAACATCCGCATGCGGCGGCCGATGCCCTGCACGCCCTTGACGAATACCGGCCGACTGGTGGCAGGGTGCAGCACCGCGGCGAAGTCGTGGTGGATGCCGTTGGTGATGGGCTCGGCGGTGGTGATGGGGCCGACGTGCCCCTCGACCGCGTGCCGCGCAGCGGACGGTAGATCAACCCAGGTGGTCACGTCGGCCCCGCTCTCAGTTCTTCCTGGTTTCGGTGTTCTCGTTGCCCTGCTTGCCCGAGGCGGCGCAGTTGCCATCTTCGTCGCAGCCACCGCAGCTGTAGGCGTCGCGGATCCACAGCTCGTCGTCGATGCGGTATCCGGCCTGCCGGATCGACTCCAGGGTGACATCGCGAACACTGGCCGGGTCCTTGGAGTGGTCCGGCGCTCCGGGCACATCTTGGGGTACGTGGTGCATGAAGTGCCCAGCAACACGCTGGCAGAACCGGGCGTAGTCCTTCGTGTAGAGAATGAACGTGTGCCACCCGATATCGACCGGCTTGGACGGCGCAAGCCGGTTGCCGGGGAACTCGGCGCACGCGCCAAGGAACGCCAACGCCTGGTCCATGATGCGGTCGGCGAACTCGCGGTCCAGGCCTTCGTCGATCGTGATGCGACGGCATAGCCGGTCGAACAACTCCGGTTCGACCAGAGTGCGCGCTGCGGCAGGCTCGATAACGACTTCGGTCATTGCTTTCCTCCGTTGAACGTTCCTGTGGTGCTCATGTCGGGTGTCGAGCCGATTGCTGGGTAGACACCTCCTTTCTGGTGATGTGGTGGCCAGGGCGCTATCAGAGCCCGCATTGACTAGCCCCAGCGCAGGATTCGGTGCCGTGCGTCGAATCCCGTTCCACACCGGGGGAATGGATAGCCGGGCGATGCCGGGGGACATCCGTTAGTCGGACACACCGCCCGGCCATCCGAGTGCCCGACGCCCTGGGAGTCGCGGTGGGCACGTGGTGACGGCGAGGGAACCGGCCTAGGAGGGGAAGTCGGCCGAGGTGCCCTCGCCGAGCCCTAAAGCCGCTACAGCCCGTCCAGAACGTGGCGGAACGTCCACGGATGCCGCGCCAAGGCGTCGCGGTCATCGAATGGCAGCCCGGCCTCAGCCCGCGGCAGTAGCCGCGTTTCAAGCACGGCGAGTTCGTCGGGTAGGTCCCCGTGCATCACGACCGGTTCGCGAAGCCGATGCCGGCCGCCCGGCTCGTCCTCGGCATCGGCCTGATCGAGCAGGTGCTGGACCAGCAGGGCACCTTCGCCGGCACCCGCATGTTTGCCGCGCTCGGCGACGTTGCGGGCCAACCACCAGGCCACGAGCGCGAGGACTGCCACGCTCGCCAGGATTCCCGCGATGATCATCCGAAAGCCCTTTCCAATCGGCGCGGCTGGAGTGGCTCGGTGACCCGTAGCGGACGGACGGTGACCGGTCGGCCGAGATCAGCGGGTTGGAAGCACAGCGGATCGGGTTTCAGCACAGCCATCGGCGCTTGGGCATGTCCCGGTGGCGGCAGCCCGAGTACTGCGCGCAGTGTCCACACCGCCGATGAGTGGTAATGCCACGACACCAGTACAGGTGCGAACACGTCGGAGCCCGGCAGCGTCGGAGTGCGGTAGGCGGTCGCGTCGTCCTCGCCGCGGAGGATCACCACGTCTGCGCAGGTCCGCCACCTGAACACCGCTGCCACAACGTCGGGACCATGCTTCGGCCGAACACCCACAGCCTCCACGCGTTGCGGCGCAGCTCGGTCAACAAGAGATCAACCTCGGAAGAACACATCACTTGCCGCCTTCTGCCTGTCGTCTTCGGCGTCCTCCTGGTGGGTGTTGCGGCGCACTTGCTCGCGCCGTATCCGCACTTCATCAGCGAAGATGGCTGCTGCGCACCGACTGGAGACCTTCATGGCCCGTACGCCAGAAGCGATCGCAGAACTGCGCCGCGCCCTTGGGGCTGCGCTTCGCGGCTACCGGGAGGCTTCACCGCTCGACCAGACCGCCATCGGGAGGATCACCGCCTACTCGCGAACATCGATCTCCCATATCGAGGCCGGCCGCCAGTTCCCTGGTCGCGGCTTCTGGGAAACGGCCGATCGGGCGCTCGAAGCAAGCGGCGAGCTTCTCACTCAGTTCGACCGCGTCGTCGCGGACGAGAAGCAGATCAGGATTGCCGAGCTGCAAGGCGCACCGGTACGAAGGAGTCCCCCAGCAACACGACAACCGCGGTTTCCCGGCACGCCGCACGACGACGATTGGCAACGTGACGACGTGAATCGCCGTGAACTACTCCGCTTAGTGGCGGCCACGGGCAGCCTGCTCGCGATCCCTGCTTTCGACGTCGACCGGGTCCAGCACGGCGCCGAGCACCCCCGCCGCCTCGACCCCGCGACCGTGGACGCATACGAACAACTGAACGCCGAGCTGTGGACGAAGTTCGCCGAATCGCGCTCCAAGCGCGATGTCCTTCCAGCCGCACAGCAACAGCTCGCCGCCATTAACGCCAGCCTGAACGAACCGCAGGGTGCCGACATGCGGCGCAGGTTGTGCACACTCGCCGGTGACCTCTTCCAGCTCTGCGGAGAAATCTTCTTCGACAGCGACAGCTACGAGGATGCCGCGCGCTGCTACGCCGAAGCCGCCCACGTCAGCAAGGAAGCGCGCGAGTTCGACCTCTGGGCGTGCGCGATGACCCGGCACGCCTTCATCAGCATCTATGAACGCCAGTACAAACACGCCTCCCCATTGCTCGACGGGGCAGCTCAGCTCGCAGTAAGGGGCAACCCCAGCCGGACTACTCGGTATTGGGTTGCCGGCGTCCAGGCACAGACGTACGCCGGACTCGGGAACCTGCCCGCCTGCCAACGCGCATTGGACAAGGCCGAGCAAGTCGCCAATTTCGGCAGCACGGCACCCGCGACCGGCTGGCTCCGCTTCGAAGGGTCGCGGTTGGACGAGGAACGCGGCGCGTGCTACGTGACGCTGCGTCGCCCAGACCTGGCTGAGCCCGCACTCAGCAAGGCGTTGGGACAAGCGACCTCGGCCCGCCGCCGTGGAAGCGTGCTGGTCGACCTCGCCACCGTCGGCGCCCAGCGCGGCGACGTCGACCAACTGCTCATGAACGGCGCTGCAGCACTGGACAGTGCCCGGCAAACGACGTCCGGTTACGTTGGTCGCAAGCTTGGCGACCTGCGAGAGCACCTGGTGCCGTACCTCGGCGACCGGCACGTGCGGTACCTGGACTCGCAGATCAAGGACGTTGTGACCACATCCGGCTCGAAGCAGTGAGGAGAGATTTCAGTGTCGGACGAGCAGGGACGGATCTTCCGCGAAGCGTGGATCACCGGGGTGAACAAGTACTACCCCGGCGAGCCGAAGCCCGGCTACATCGCCCCGTGGGAAGAAACGCCCGATTGGGAGCGCGCGAGCGCGGCAGCCGTGTACCAGCAGGTGCACGACTTCATCCTCGCGACCGAGGGCAGCGCGGCCAAGCTAACCCGCGAGCAGAAGGGGCGCTTCGTGGCACTGTGCTGGATCGGGCAGATCTTCCGCCACATCGCCGATCCTAAGCCTGCCTACGTCGCAGACTGGGAAGCCATGCCCGAATGGCAGAAGGAGACCGACTCCGACATCTTCGAGCGCATCGAGGAAGACGTGACGTCGCGTATGTCCTGACGGCGTGCATTGAAGACGGGAGCGCCCGCCCGGTGGTTCGCCCCGGGCGGGCGCTCATTTCTGCGAATCGCAGCATCGTTTGCGTGGCGGTGCCGACCGTGGAGCGGGAATTGGCGCCCGGGATTTGGCCTGCGGCAACGGCGCCGAGAGGAACCGACCGTCCTTTATACCGGCCGGGACCGACATTTCGCCGCGAATCAGCCGTCGAGGACGGGGAGTTCGGCCGGCAGCCGCAGGATCTGATCGACGGCTGCTTCGCGCCGCAACAGCGCGCTGCTAAGCCCGAATGGCGTGGCGCGCGCGGTAAGCGCGCTGCCGGGAGGTGCGTGAGCAGTATTCCTGGGTCGGCCGCGGGAGGTCCGCGTCACCGGTCCACGGCAACCGGGACAGAGCACCGAGTTCTCGTCACGCGGAGGACGATCCGCCGGGTTGCTCCGCCGATGGAGACCGCTCGATCGCTCACGAGCTCACTCGACCTCAAGTCGACTTGAGGAGGCAAGGTTCAAGTAAGGCTAACCCTGATCACTGTCGCGCTTGTGGTCGCCCGCGAGTTCTCCTGCCGGGCACGCCCGGTGCGATCGGTGAGCACGGAAAGGGCCGGATGGTGACTGAGTCGAGCACGGCGCAGGACGAAGCGCGCCAGGTGGGACTCGAATACTCGGAGACCGTCATTGTCGGCGCTGGCCAGCAGGGGTGCGGGATAGCCGCAGCTTTGCAGGAGCTCGGCCATGAAGCGATTGTCCTGGAAAGATCTCAATCTCGGCACGCTGGCCGGAAAAGGGGTCGTCCTCGTCGGTTCTGTGCGCGGCGCAGCATGGTGTTCTTCTGCTGGAGGACAATGTCGTTGCGATCGCGGAGGAATCTGCTCGCTCGTTTCGGCAGATCATTCACAAGATCGATACCGGTATGCGCGAGCGGGGCTTTGTGGTGCCAGAGCAAAGGCCGGTGCCCGACGTCGACATGGATCGCATATCCAACTTCGGGAACAAGCTCGACCTGGCGCGCCACGGCATCGCGACGATCATCTGGTGCACCGGATTCGGGTCGGACTACCGGATCTTGCCGGACAGTGCGCTTGATGACCGCGGGGCGCCCGTCCAGCGGAAAGGCATCCTGGGGGCGATCCCCGGACTGCATTACGCCGGGCTCCCGGACGGGAACTCGCTCGCCCCGGTGGCCATCTCGGCCAATGTTGAGAACGGGCGATTCATCGCGCGCCAGGTGCACATCGACTACATCATGCGATCTGGTTCTTCGGAATCTGTCATCGCACCATAAGCGCCGCGAAGCACCGGTCGGCCTTTAGAAGGGGAGATCCTCCCGGATCGGCGCACCGCCGCACGCGGCGCGCTGCCGCTGAGGAGACTACGTGCTCCCTGCCCTTTTCAAGGTATAGCGCACCGGGGGGCTTGCGGCAAGACCCGGGTTGTACCGCAGAATCTTCGCTCGAAGCCAGAACCTGGGGAAATCAGGGATTCGCGAAGTACGTGCGGGTGTGCGTGCCGCCGGATCGCGCGGAGCGGCTGACCGGAAATCCAATCTCGTTGAACGGGCGTTTTGATGATTGACGTGATCGTGGTCGGCGGCGGACCGACCGGCTTGATGCTGGCCAGCGAGTTGCGGTTGCACGGCGTGCACGTGGTCGTGCTGGAGAAGTTGACCGAGCCGACCGGGCAGTCCCGCGGGCAGGGCCTGCACGCGCGCAGCGTCGAGCTGATGGACCAGCGCGGCCTGCTGGACCGCTTCGCCGCGGTCAGTAAGAAGTTCCAGGTCGGCGGTCACTTCGGCGGCATCCAAAAGCCGTGGCCGGACCGGCTGGACACGGCTCACCCCTACAGCCTCGCCCACCCGCAGCCGGTCACCGAGCGGCTGCTCAACGAGCGCGCCCTCGAACTCGGTGCCGAGATCCGGCGCGGCTGCGAAGTGATCGGGCTGAGCCAGGACGAGGACGAGGTGACCGTCGAGCTGGCGGACGGTACGCACCTGCGCTCGCGCTACCTCGTCGGGTGCGACGGCGGCCGCAGCGCGGTGCGCAAGCGACTCGGCGTCGGTTTCCCCGGCGAGCCCGCCAAGGTCGAGACGCTGCTGGGTGAGATGGAGTTGACCGAGGATCCGGCGACGGTTGCCGCCGTTGGCGAGGAGGTCCGCAAGACCCAACTGCGGTTCGGCGCCATCCCCATCGGGGACGGGGTGTACCGCGTCGTCGTGCCCGCCGACGGCGTTGCCGAGGACCGCGCGACCGCGCCGACCATCGAGGAGTTCAAGAAGCAGCTGCAGGCCTTCGCGGGCACCGACTTCGGGGTGCACTCGCCGCGCTGGCTGTCCCGGTTCGGCGACGCCACCCGGCTGGCCGAGCGCTACCGGGTCGGCCGGGTGCTGCTGGCCGGCGACGCGGCGCACATCCATCCGCCGACCGGCGGGCAGGGGCTCAACCTCGGAGTGCAGGACGCGTTCAACCTCGGCTGGAAGCTGGCCGCCGCGGTCGGCGGCTGGGCTCCGGACGGGCTGCTGGACACCTATCACGCCGAACGGCACCCGGAGGGCGCCCGTGTGCTGGACAACACCCGCGCGCAGATCACGCTGCTGGGAGCCGATCCGGGTGCGACCGCGCTGCGGGAGCTGTTCTCGAAGCTGATGGACTTCGAGGAGGTCAACCGGTACGTGACCGAGATGATCAGCGCGGTCGGCGTCCGCTACGACTTCGGCGAGGGCCACGAACTGCTCGGCCGGCGGATGCGGGACGTGGGGCTGAAGCGAGGTCGCCTCTACGCGTTGATGCACGGCGGCCGCGGGCTGCTGCTCGACCAGACCGGCCGGCTCTCGGTGGCGGGCTGGGCGGATCGGGTCGACCACGTCGTCGACGTCAGCGAGGAACTGGACGTGCCCGCGGTGCTGCTGCGGCCGGACGGCCACGTGGCGTGGGTCGGTGAAGATCAGCAGGATCTGCTCGGTCAGCTGCCCAAGTGGTTCGGCGCGCCCGTCGACTGAACGCGCGGTCCGGCCCGAAAGCGGAGCCCCGGCCGGCCTCCACACCGGCCGGGGCCGACGCCTCGCCGCGAATCAGCCCGCCAGTTCCGGGAGTTCGGCGCGGCGAGCCGCGACGTCCGCCGGGTTCCAGCCCGGCCGGGGCACCGAGTCCTTGAGCAGCTGCACGTAGGGATGTTCCGGTGCGCGCAGAACGTCGCTGGTGATGCCGCTTTCGACGAGGCGGCCGCGCAGCAGCACCGCGATCGTGTCGGTGACCTCGTTGACGACGGCCAGGTCGTGGCTGATGAACAGCTGCGCCGTGCCGGTGTCCCGCCGGAGTTCGGCCAGCAGCCGCAGGATCTGCGCCTGCACCGAAACATCCAGCGCGGAAACCGCTTCGTCGAGGATCAGCAGCTTCGGCTGCACCGCGACGGCCCGCGCGATCGCCACGCGTTGCCGCTGGCCACCGCTGAGTTCCCGGGGCACCGCATGCCGCTTCGCCGCATCCAGGCCGACCTGGTCGAGCAGCTCGCCGACCCGGGCCTGCCGCTTCGCCCGATCCGACCAGCCGTGCAGGCGCAGCACCGAGCCGAGGCAGCGGCCGATGGGAACCGCCGGGTCGAGCGAGAGGTACGGGTCCTGGAACACCAGCTGGATCGCCTTCGCCCGCGCCAGCCGCGCCCGGCCGGCGCGCGGGCGCGTCTCGACCGGCGTGCCGTCCAAGGCGATCTCGCCGGCGTCGGGGCGTTCCAGGCCGGCCAGGATGCGGGCGATCGTGCTCTTGCCGGAACCGGATTCGCCCACCAGGCCGAGCGAGCCGCCATCGGGCACGGTCAGCGACACGTCGTCGACCGCCCGGGTCGGGCCGAACGATTTGCGCAGGCCGGTCACTTCGAGCGTCATGCGTCGACTCCGTCCTCGTCCAACATCGGCACAGCGGCGAGCAGTTCCGCGGCGTAGGCGGATTTGGGCGCGGTGAACAGCTCGCGCGCGCCCTGCTCCTCGACCACCTCGCCGAAGCGCAGGACGACCACGCGATCGCAGAACGCCGCCGCCAGCGGCAGATCGTGCGTGATGAAGAGGATCCCGAGCCCGCGATCGGCGCGCGCTCGGCCCAGGATCCCGATGATCTCGGCCTGCGTGGTGACATCCAGGGCGTTGGTCGCTTCGTCCGCCAGCAGCAGCTCCGGCTCCGGCGCGAGGGCTGCGGCGATGACCAGCCGTTGCAGCATGCCGCCGGAGAACTCGTGGGGATACCGCGCGAGCATGGCCTCGGGTTCCCGCAGCCCGCACTCGCGCATCAGCCCCACCACCCGGTCGCGGGCATCCTGTTGGGACCAGTCGAGATTCGTGCGCAGCTGCTCGGTCAGGAAGTGCCCGACCGGGCGCACCGGGTTGAACGCGGCCCGCGGCTCCTGCTGGACCACGCCGACCTTGCGGGTCCGCAGCTCCCGCAGCGCAGCCGGGGACATGCCCAGCACGTCCCGACCGTCCACTGTGATCCGTCCGGACACCTCGGCCGCGTCCGGCAGCACGCCCGCGATGCTCATCGCGGCGGTCGACTTGCCGGAACCGGACTCGCCGACCAGCCCGACCACTTCGCCCGCGTCGATGTGCAGGTCGATCCCGCGCAGGATCGGCGCGCCGGGAAAACCCACGGTCAGGTCTCGGAGTTCTGCCAGGCTCATGACCGCTCCACCCTGCCGAGCCGGTCGGCGATCCGCACGCCGACGATGTTGAACGCCACCACCGCGACCGCGATCATCGCGCCGGGCACCAGCGTCGGGGCCATCGCGCCTTCGAGCATCGCGAACTGGCCCTCCGCGACCATCAGGCCCCAGTCCGACGACGGCGGCTGCGAGCCGAAACCGAGGTAGCTCAGGCTCGCCAGCGCCATCAGCACGTCGCCGAAGAGCACCACCGCGTAGCCGAGCACGATCGGCATCACTCGAGGCAGCAACCGGGTCAGGCAGATCGCGGCGCCGCCCATGCCCTGCACCCGGTAGGCCTCGATGTACGGGCGCTGCCGCTCGGCCCGCGCGGCGCTGCGGGTGATCTTGGCGACCGCCGGGAAGTACGCCAGGCCCAAGGCCACCACCGACGCGGCGACACCGGTGCCGAGCACCGCGATGGTCAGCACCGCGAACAGCAGGCCGGGGAAGGCGATCAGCGCATCGGTCGCGCGGGAGACCACCGCGTCCAGCCAGCCGCCGCGCCACGCCGCGACGACGCCCAGCACCGGGCCGAGGAGCAGCGCGATGGCCAGCACGCCCAGCGGTGCGATCAGGCTGGTGCGGGCGCCGTGCAGGATGCGGGACAGGATGTCGCGGCCGAGCTGATCGGTGCCCAGCAGGTGCTCGGCGCCCGGCGGGACGAGGATCGAGTCGAAATCGGTGGCCGTCGGGTCGTAGGGCGCGATCAGCGGCGCGGCCAGCGCGGCGAGCCCGAGGATCGCGAGAATGCTTGCGGCGCCCCAGAACAGCGGGCCGTTGCGCCGTCGCCCGGCCGAGACCGCTGCGTCGGCGACGAGTGATCCGGACAGTGTCATGCCGCCGCTCCTGCCTGTCGTGGGACACCCGCGCGCCGGGCCCGGCGCAGCCGCGGATCGGCGAGGTGCTGCACGAGCTCGGTCAGCCCGGTCGTCACCACGTACGCCAGCACCATGCACAGCAGAACCGCCTGCGTGACCGGGAAGTCCTTCGTGTTGATGGCGTTGACCAGCAGCGATCCCACGCCGCTGAGCCCGAACACGGACTCCACCACCACCGTTCCCGCCAGCAGGCTCGCGGTGATCATGCCCGCCATCGTGGCGATCGGGCCGACCGCGTTGCGCAGCACGTGCCGGCCGATCACGCGCCGCTCCGGGATGCCCCGGGTGCGGGCGACCCGGACGTGGTCCTGCACCAGGATGTCCACCATGGACTGCCGGGTGACCCGCGTGATGGTCGCCAGCGACACCACCGCCAGGGAGACGGCCGGCAGCGTCAGGTGGTGCAGCCTGCCGAGCACGCCCTCGCCGGCGCCGGTCACCGGGAACCAGGCCAGCCCGACGCCGAACGCGGCGATTAGCCCGACGGCCGCGACGAACGGCGGGATCCCGGCCAGCATGGCCGTCGCGGCCGACACCACCGAGTCCAGCGGCCCGCGGCGCACCGCCGACAGCGAGCCGAGCAGCACGCCGATCGCGATGGTCAGCACCGCCGCGTAGAGCGCCAGCCACACCGTGGTGTCCAGCCGGGTGGCGATCAGGAAGCCGACGTCCTGCCCGTAGACGAACGACCGGCCGAGGTCGCCGCGCACCACGCCGCCGAGCCACAGCACGTACTGCACCAGGAACGGCTGGTCGAGGTGGTACTCCGCGCGGATCGCGGCCAGCGTCTCGTCGCTGGCGTTCTCCGCGCCGCCGGCCAGCACCGTCGCCGGATCACCGGGCGCCAGGTACATCGCGGCGAAGATCAGGAACGACGCGACCAGCAGCGTGATCACCACCTGGCCGAGCCAACGCAACAGCGCGATCAAGACCGCCTCCCGAGATCGGCCGCCCACGGATAGGTCAGGTACGCGCTGGAGACCGGCGCGCCGGTGAGCCGGTTGCTCATCGCCAGCGTCGTCGGGGCCATCACCAGCGGGATGGACAGCATGTGTTCGAGGTACTCGTCCTGCAGCCGGATGACCTGCCGGGCGCGTTGCAGGTCGTCGTAGGTGGCCGCGGCCGAGGCGAAGGTGCTCTCGTACTGCTCGTCGCGGAAGTTTAGGTAGTTGTTGACGCTGTCGGGCAGCACGTTGTCGTACATGCCCAGCCCGTCGGGCTTGGACAGGTACCAGTCGTTGACGAGCAGGTCGACGCCGGCCCGCGCCTCCGGCGAGGCGAACAGCTCCGAGAACTGGGCGGGCGGCACGGTGCGGATCTCCACCGGCAGCCCCAGTTTCAGCCCGGCGTCGCGGACGCCGTTGGCCAGCACGTTGCCCACGGCGGTGCCGTCGTTGGCCACCACGATCGGCTCCGACGGCGGCCCCGCCTCCCGCACGAGCTCGCGGGCGCGCGCCAGGTCCTGCTCGCCGGGGCGGATCGGGACATCGCGGATCTGCTGGTAGGCCTGCTCGAACAGGGCCTTGCCGGTGCCGAACGTGCCCGCGCCGACCGGCAGCTTCCACGGCTCGGCGGCGCCCCGGAACGCCGCCTCGGCCATGCCCTGGCGGTCCAGCGACAGCGACAGCGCGGTGCGCAGCCGGACGTCCGACATCGGCCCGCGGTCGGTCGGGATGAGCTGCCACGCCGACGTGGTGAGTCCGAAGTGGAGGGACAGCTCGGGGCTGGTGCTCAGGGCGGGTGCCATGCTCGGGTCGTCGAGGTAGGCGCCGTCGGCGGCGCCGGTGCGCAGGCTGTTGACCGCCGCCCACTCGTCGCCCCACACGAACCGGATGCTCTCGGTCAGCGGCCGGAGCTCGGCGTTCCAGTAGTCCGGGAACCGCTTGATCGTCAAGCTGTCTCCGGCGTCCCAGCGGTCCAGGTAGTACGGGCCGCTGCACGCGTCTGGCCGGCCGGGGCTGCCGAAGTCGTCGCCGAGCCGGTTCACCAGGCCGGCGTTGAGGACGATCCCGGCGTCGCCGGCCATCCGGTACTTGAACTGCGCGTCCGGTTCTTCCAGCCGCACGGTCACTTCCATCGGGCCGGTGACGTCGATGGACTCGACGTTGCCGAACTCGTCGGATTCGTCGTTGCCGTCCTCGGCGTGCCGCCGCAGGCTGAACGCGACGTCCTCGGCGGTCACCGTGCTGCCGTCGTGGAACCGGACGCCGTCGCGGACCCGGTAGACGAACGTCGTCGGGTCCGGCATCGCCGGCTCCTCGACCAGCCACGGGCGGACGGTGAGGTCGGGTTGCAGCTGGTAGAGGCGGTCGCAGAGGTTGGCCACCACGGTGTCCTCGGTGGTGGCGCCGTGGTAGTCGGTGTCGAGGGTGAGCGGCTCGGAGTCGAGGAACCAGGTGATGTCGCCGGCCGGCGCGACCGCAGGCGGCGTGTTCGGCACCAGCTGGACCGCGCCGAGCTGCGCCGAACTGCCGCAGCCGGCGAGCAGCCCGACGGAGAGCAGGGCCAGGCATCTTCGCATCAGCCGTCACCACCCGGTCCGTCGTAGAGGTTCCACGGCAGCAGCTGGTATTCCTCGGTGCACGGGTTGCCCGCCGCCACGTAGTACTCGCCGGCGGTGAGGTCGATGCAGTTGTGCAGCACGGTCGACCACTGGCGGATCTCGTCGGTGCGCTCGTCGGGATGGGTGCACACCGACTCCGGGTAGCCGAAGTGATCGGAGAAGGCGTCCTTGATCGCCTTGCGCACGGCATCGCCGTCGGAGGCGGTGCGAGCCTGGCGCAGCCCGGTGCGGATGCGGGGCACGCGGAACAGGGAGTCCACCGGCCGGGGCCGGTAGTCGGCGGCCAGCTGCGGCGGGATGAACGCCTGGTAGTGGTTGCCGTGCACCAGGATTCCGTCCTCGGGATACATCCAGCCGTGCGCCTTGGGCGTCGTCTCGATGTCGATGGCGAAGTCGTCGCGGTGCGTCAGCAGCGCGTTGCTGGCGATCTGCTGGTCGGCCTTGCTGAGCACCTCGAGCGCCTCGTGCATGCTCGGTGAGTCGAGCACCTTGCGGCGGATGAGGGTCTGCGGGACGCCGCGGGTGGTGCCGAAGTTCCCGTTGAGGCCGTTGGCGTTGAGCGCGAGCCCGGCGGAGTTGGCGCCCTGGCGGCCGACCTGCCCGGCCTCCAGGTGCATCACCACGGTCGGCTTCGGCGGCTGCACGATGCGGGCCACCACGATGGTGTCCCGGATGCCGTGCCGCCAGTCCCAGTTCTGTCCACAGTAGACGTGGCTGTCGCCGCTGGCCTCGGACAGCAGGGCGAACGACGAGCAGCCGTCGGCGTCCTCGTCGGCGGCGGGCAGGCTGTCCCTGATGAGCTCGCCGCGCGCGTTGAGCGCCAGGACGTCGGTGAAGTCGACCGCGGCGCCTTCGGCGATGCCGGTCATCTCCTCGACCAGGTCGGGGGCGAATCGCTGGCAGGGGGAGCGGAGCTCGTCGACCCGCGCGGTGACCTGCTGCCAGGTCAGGCCGGTCGCCTTGCCGAACGCGTCGGAGTAGAAGGCGAGGGCTCGGTCGATCTGGGCGCGGGCGAACTCGCCGTACTGGCGGCCCCGTTCCCGTGCGGTGCCGCGGAGTTCCACGGTGGGAAGTGTCAAGTTGCTCATCCGGTCTCTCACCAAGGGCTGTAGTATCTGCTACAGAAAAAATGTGATGGGCGTGACTGCTACAAGGACCGTAGTGAGAATGACGGATAAGTCAAGACTTGAAGCGAACACTTCAGACGAGGACGAGCCGGAAGGCACCGCCGACGACCTCCGCGCGCGGGTGCAGGAGCGCCTCGACGGGCTGTCCCGCGCGGAGCAGAAGGTGGCGCGCTACCTGCTGAACATGCCGCAGGAGCAACTGGTCTTCGCCACCGCGGAGGAGCTCGGCCAGCACACCGGCACCAGCGACGCGACGGTGGTCCGCACCGCGCGCAAGCTCGGCTACAGCGGGCTGCCGGAGCTCAAGCGCGAAGCCGGGCGGGCGCTGGTGACCACGGTGGCGCCGGCGACCCGGCTGGAGCAGCGGCTGGCCAGCATCGGCCCGGACCTGGAACGGGCGATGGCCACGGTGTTCACCGAGGCCCGCGACGAGCTGGAGAACACCCTGGCCGCGCTGAAGCTCGAAGACGTGCGCACAGCGGTGAGCCTGCTGTCCCACGCTCGCGAGGTGATGGCGTTCGGCGTCGGCGGCTCGGAACTCGGCGCGCGGCACCTGGCGCTGCGGCTGAACCGGCTCGGGCGGCGGGCCAGGTTCGTCGGCGGCACCGGCTTCCGGCTCGCCGACGACCTGCTGCCGCTGGGCCGCGACGACGTCGTCGTGATCTACCTGCCCGGTCGCGCTCTACCGGAGCTGCAGGTGCTGCTGGACCACGCCCAAGTGGTCGGCGCGCGCCGGATCCTGATCTCGGAACGCCGCCTGGCCAAGCAGTTCGCCCCGCAACTGGACGTGTCGCTCTACGCGGCGGGCGGAGCGGGCCGGGTCGCGGCCGAATCGACCTCGGCGCTGACCCTGACGGACCTCCTCGTCCACGGAGTGGCGACGCTCCACGAAACCCAAGCCGTGGAAACCCGCAACACCCTGACGACCCTGCGCGAACGCCTGCTGCGCAAATGACCTCGGGGCCTCGCTGCGGTTGGGGCAGGGGGCAATGACCGTTCTCGCTGCGGTTGGGTACGGGGCCGTGAGTCTTTTGGGCTGCTATAACACCCCAAAACACTCACGGCCCCGTACCTGCGCAAGCGCCGCTCCCGACCGCCCTGCCGCGGTCACGACCTGCGTCAGCGGAGGCCGATGCGGCGGCGGATCACCACGAGGCTGAGCAGGCTCGCCGCTGCCGCGAACATGAGGTAGAAGCTCGGGGCCAGGCTGGTGCCGCTGAGGCCGATCAGCCACGTGCTGATGAACGGCGTGAACCCGCCGAACACGCTGACCCCGATGTTGTAGCCGATGGACATGCCGGTGGCCCGGGTCTCGGTCGGGAACAGCTCGGACATCAGCGCCGGCAGCGCCCCGAAGTAGCAGGCCTTCAGCAGCCCGATCAGCAGCATCATGCCGACCATCACGCCGAATCCGCGGAATGCCACCAGCGTCGCGAAGATCGGGTAGATCAGCAGCAGGATCAGCGCGGCGAACACGCCCATCAGCTTCACCCGGCCGATCTTGTCCGACAGGTGCCCGGCCAGCGGCGTCACGACGGTCAGCACGACGCCGGTGACCAGGGTCGCGGCGAAGCTGGTCGACGCGGGCAGCCCGAGCTGCTTGATCGCGTAGGTCGGCATGTAGGTGATCGTGTAGTTGAGCACCGTGGAGACCAGCAGCGCGCCGACCACGAGCAGGATCCGGATCTTCTGGGTGCGCAGCACGGTGCGCACCGGAGAGTGCGGTTCGGCGGTCTGCGCCGCGGTGAATTCCGGCGCCTCGTCGACGAATCGCCGGATGTAGTAGCCCACCGGCCCGACCAGCAGGCCGACCGCGAACGGGATCCGCCAGCCCCACGATTCGAGCTGCTCCGGGCTCAGCGCGGAGGTCAGCAGCACGCCCATCCCGGCCGAAACCAGCGTGCTCAGGCCCTGGCTGGCGAACTGCCAGCTGGCCACGAAACCGCGCCGGCCCGGCATGTGCTCCACCATGAAGGCGGTGGCGCTGCCGAATTCGCCGCCCGCCGAGAAGCCCTGGATCAGCCGCGCCAGCAGGATGCCGATCGGCGCGATCACGCCGATCGTCTCGTACGAGGGCATCAGGCAGATGATCGCGGTGCCCAGCACCATCAGCCGGATCGAAAGCGTCAGCGACGCCTTGCGCCCGGCGCGGTCGGCGTAGGCGCCGAGCACCACCGCACCGATCGGCCGGATCAGGAACGAGACGCCGAAGGTGCCCAGCGTCAGCAGCAGAGACACCGTCTCGTCCTGCGCCGGGAAGAACACCTTCGACAGGACCGTCGCGAAGATCGCGTAGACGGCGATGTCGTACCACTCGAGCGCGTTGCCGATCGAGGCGGCCGCGATCACCCGGAACGCTTTGTGCGATGTTGTCGAGGCGGTGGAAGTGGCCATCAAGTTCTCCGTTTGTCTTGTGCCACAAAGAAGATCAGCGTTCGGGCTCGCCGAGGTCCCAGAACAGGCCGGCCATGATCGCCAGCGACTCGCGGGCCACGGTGCCCAGCAGGTGCTCGTTCGGAGCGTGCTGGGCGCAGGCGGGGTACGAGTGCGGGACCCAGATCGTGGGCAGCCCGAGCACGTCGGCGAAGGCGTCGTTGGGCAGGGTGCCGCCCAGGTTCGGCAGCAGCGCCGGTTTGGCGTCGGTGGTGCGCCGCAGCGACTCCAGCGCCCAGCGGACCCATTCGTCCTCCGGGTCCAGCCGGGTGGCGGCGACGCTGCTGGTGACCTCGACGTCGATCATCGAGAAGCCGTGCTCGTCGAGGTGCGCGCGCACGATCTGCTCGGCGTCGCGCCAGTCGGTGCCGACCACGAATCGCAGCTGGCAGTGCGCCTCCGCACTGCCGGGGATGGCGTTGACCGGCGCCTGCGGGGTGCCCGCGGTGAACGCCAGCACCTCCAGGGTGTTCCAGCCGAAGACGCGTTCGCTCGGCGTCAGCCCCGGCTCGCCCCAGTCGGCGTCGATCTGCGGCGAGCCCGGGCCGCCGTCGACGGTGATGTCGGCCAGCGCGGCCCGCACCGCCGCTGGGATCGGCGCGGGCCGCAGGCCCTCCACCCGCACGGCTCCCTGGGGGGCGATCATGCTGGCCAGCGCGTTGGCCAGGACGCTGGCGGGGTTGCGAAGCAGGCCGCCCCAGTTGCCGGAGTGGTAGGCGGCGTCGCGCAGCCTGGCGCGCAGCGTGAAGTTCACGGCGCCGCGCGAGCCGAGGAACAGCGTCGGCCGCTGCGCGGCGAGCCGGCAGCCGTCGGAGGCGATCAGCAGGTCGGCGGCGAGCTCGTCGGCGAGGTCCGCGCAGACCTCGCTCAGGCCCGGCGATCCGGTCTCCTCGCCCATGTCGAGCAGGATCTTGAGGTTGAAGCCGAGCCGGCCGCGGGTTTCGAGCACCTGCTCCAGCGCGGCGAGGTTGATGGTGTGCTGGCCCTTGTTGTCGGCGGTGCCGCGGCCGTACCAGCGGTCGCCGTCGACGGTGATCTGCCACGGGTCCAACCCGTCGCGCCACTGCGCGTCGTGGCCCGGCACGACGTCGCCGTGACCGTAGGTGAGCAGCGTGGGCAGGGTGTCGTCCTCGTGCCGGTGGGCGATCAGGAACGGCCCGCCGCCGGGCACCGGGTTGTCGACGATGCGCGCGGTGCAGCCGAGCCGTTCGACGGCGGGCGTGATCTCGTCGACGAGGTATTCCCGCAGCACGTCGGCGCGCTGCGGATCCTGGCTCTCGGTGCGGAAGGCGACCCGGCGCGCGAGATCCGCGCGGAACGCGCCGGAGTCGTAGTACCGCGTCGCCCGCTCGACTGCCACTTCCCGGATCACCGCGATGTCCTCCCCGAATTCGCTTGCGCACCAAGGGTTTTCCACGCCGGATGCGCGACTTGGATTCGCAAACTCAACCACGCGGAGCGCCGCGTGACCAGCAGCAAAAAGACAATGCAGCGTTGCCGGATCTGCAACGGCCCGACCGGTGCGTGACGTAGCGTGGAGTGGTGCGAAGCGCGACTGTGATCGGTGCGGGGATCGGTGGGCTGGCCGCGGCCGTCGGCCTGCACCGGATCGGCTGGCGGGTGGCGGTGGTCGAGCAGGCCGCCGAGATCGGCGCGATCGGGGCGGGAATCACGCTGTGGCCCAACGCATTGCGAGCGTTGGAGGCGCTCGGATTCGGCGCGCGGGTCCGGGAGCTGGGGAAGCCGCAGGAGTCCGTCGGGATGCGCACCAGCAGCGGCCGGTGGCTCAGCCGGTTGGACGGCGCGGAGATCGAGCGGCAGCTGGGCAGGCCGATGCTGGGAGTGCATCGAGCCCAGCTGCACCAGATGCTGCTGGACGAGCTGCCGGCGGATGCCCTGCACACCGGGGTCCACGTGACCGCCGTCGGCCGGGACGGCGCGGTGCCGGGCCTGGACCTGCCGCCCGCCGATCTCGTCATCGGTGCCGACGGGATCAACAGCCAGGTCCGATCGCAGCACTGGCCGGATGCGCCGCGCCCCCGCCACACCGGCTTCGCCGCGTGGCGCGGCATCTGCGAGCGCCGGGAGCGAACCGAGATCGGCGTGAGCTGGGGGATGGGCAGGGAGTTCGGTCTGGTGCCGTTGGTCGACGGCCGGATTTACTGGTACGTCGCGATGCCCGCACCCGAAGGCGCCCGCAACCCCGATGAGCGCGCGTTCCTCCGGGAGCAGTTCGCGTCCTGGCATTCGCCGATCCCGGAGCTGATCGACGCGACGCCACCGAAAGCGTTGCTGCGCAACGACATCCGTCACCTGGGCGGTCGGCTGAAGTCGTACGTGGCTGGAAACGTGGCGTTGCTCGGCGATGCCGCGCACGCGATGACGCCGCACCTCGGTCAAGGCGGCTGCCAAGCGCTCGAAGACGCCGTCGTGCTCGTCGCCGCCTGCGCGCGGTACGACGAGGTGACCGAGGCCCTGGCGCACTACGACGCCGAGCGCCGCCCACGCACCCAGCAGATCGCGCGGGCCTCGTACTGGGCCGGGCGATTGGGCCCGTTCCTGACCAACCCGGTCGCGGTCGCGCTGCGCGACACCGCCGCACGGCTCGCCCCGGGCAGCGCGGCGGTCAAGACGTTCATGCGGGTCAGCGGCTGGACTCCGCCGCCGATCAATGGGCTGACCAGCTGACGTGGTCAGGAGCTCTCCGCGAGGCTCTGCGCTCGCTCCAGCAGGTCGCCCTTCTTGATCTTCCCGGTCG
Organism: Saccharopolyspora sp. NPDC050389; assembly: GCF_040655595.1. Taxonomy (NCBI): domain Bacteria; kingdom Bacillati; phylum Actinomycetota; class Actinomycetes; order Pseudonocardiales; family Pseudonocardiaceae; genus Saccharopolyspora; species Saccharopolyspora sp. NPDC050389. The sequence continues at coordinate 24,733 of NZ_JBFAKG010000046.1, read as the reverse complement.
CGGTCATCGGCAGCTCAGGCACCAGCACGAAGCGCGGCACCTTGTAGGACGCCATGTTCTCCCGTGCCCATCCGGTCAGCGTCTCCGCGGTCAGCGCGGTTCCCGGGACCGGCTGCACGTAAGCCAGCGGCAGCTGTCCTTTCGCGCGGTGCGGCATCGGCACCACCGCCACGCCCAGCACGTCCGGGTGGCGCGCCAGCAGCGCCTCGACCTCCGACGGGAACACGCTCATGCCGCTGACCTTGATCAGCTCCTTGTTGCGGCCGAGGAAGTGCAGGCAGCCGTCCTCGTCCACCATCCCGACGTCGCCGGTGCGCAGCCAGCCGTCGCGCAGCGCCTCGGCGGTGGCCTCCGGGCGCTGCCAGTAGCCGGTGAGCAGGGAAGGCGTGCGGATCGCGATCGCGCCGCGCTCGCCGAGCGGCAGCGGCTCGCCGGTTTCGGGATCGACGACCATGAACTCGGTGCCGGGCACCGGAAGCCCGCAGAAGACCGGCTCCGAGTGCAGGTCCCGGTTGCCGTCGGAGAAGCCGTAGGTGATGGTGTCGGCGGTGTGCGTCTCGGTCATGCCGTAGGACGCCTCGCGCAGGACGCTGTGCTCGCCGACCGCCGCCGCCCAGCGCCGCCGCAGTTCGGGCGTCAGCTTGCGCACGAAGGACATCGACCGTGCGTTGTCCAAACTGGATAGATCGTGGGCGGCGAAGTCGGGGTGCTCCATCAGCTCGACGTAGTTGTCCACGGTGCCGATCATGTCGGTGACGCGGTAGCGCTCGACGGCGTCGAGCACGGCGGTGGCGTCCCATCGGGCGAGCAGCACGACCGTGGCGCCGTGCACGAGCGGCACCAGGATTCCCATGTCCTCGCCGGCGATCCAGAAGATCGGCACGTAGCACAGGCAGACGTCGGGTTCGGTGCGCTGTCGCGGCGGGCGCGCGGCGCCGGCGGTCACCGCGGTGTAGAGCATGTGGCGCTGGGTGTGCTCGCAGCCCTTCGGCATGCCAGTCGTGCCGCCCGTGTAGTTCAGCGCGGCCAGCGCGTCCAGGTCCACCTCGCGGCGTTCGGCGCGCGGGCTGGTGCTCACCTGGGACCACTGGCTGCCCGCCGCGTCGGTGCGCAGCGTTTCCGGCAGCGGTAGCACGGGATCGGCGGGGAGCAGGTCGGTGGGCGATGTGGCCAGCACTTCGCGCAGCGGCGTCTCCGCCCGGACCTGCTCCACCAGCGGCACGAGCTCGGTGCTCGCGACGAGCACCTCGACGCCGGCGTCGGCGAGCTCGTAGCGGAGTTCGTGCTGCTGGAACATCGGGTTCACCGGCACGTGCACCGCGCCGAGCTTGAGGATGCCCATCATCGCGATGACGAACTGCGGGCAGTTCGGCAGCAGCACGCCCACCCGGTCGCCGGCGCGCACGCCCGCGCCTTCCAGCCAGCCCGCGAAGCGGTCGGACGCCTCGTCCAGCTCGGCGTAGGTGATTTCGCGCCCGTAGAAGACGATCGCGGCGCGCTGTGGCTCGTGCCGGGCCCAGTGCCGAAGGTAGTCGGTCACCGGTACTTCGCCGAGCGGGTAGGTCACGTCGCGGGGAACGTCTCGCGGCCAGCTGCGCTGCTGCCGAGCGCGAAGATCCGCCAGGTAGCTGACCACGTCCATACCGGCTCCTGTCGTTCATCCGGAACATACCGACTAGTCGGTCGACGGTGCTCAGCGTCGTGCCGAACCGCCCGCGTGTCAACAGCTGGTTCGGGCGTGCCGTGTCCTGTTCGTCCTGGAAGTCGCGCCATCCTGGGCGCTTTCGCCGGTCTCGGGGCGCCCCGCTGGCACAATCGGCGATCATGTGGCGCAGGCAGGCGTGGACCGCACCGAACCATCGAGTGCTGTCGAACGTGACCATCTGGGTCTGGGGCATCGTCCTCGTCGTGATCGCGGTCGGCTCGGTTTCGGGGATGCTCTTCTTCTTCGGTGACGACCCGAAGGGGAGCGCGCGCCTGGAAGCCATCCGCATTGCCAGCACGGTCGTTGTCGGCACCGGCGGGGCCGCGGCCCTGCTCCTCGCCGCCCGCCGGCAGCGCTTCGCCGAACTCGACGGCACCGAACGCCGGATCACCGAGCTGCAGACCAAGGCCGCCGATCAGCTCGGTCACGAGAAGGCCGCCGTCCGGCTTGCCGGACTGCACAGCCTGGAACGCCTCGCGCAAGACCACCCGAGCCACCGGCAGGCCATCGTCAACATCATCTGCGCCTATCTGCGGATGCCTTTCACCCCACCCGGCAAACGGCAGTCCCGACGCCCCATCGCCGGAAGTCTCCGGCGGCGGCGCGAGCCGGCGTGGGCCCGGCCGAATGCGGCGACCGTCGACGTCGTCAAGGATGAACGGCAGGAGGAGCAGGAGGTGCGGCTGACCGCCCAGACACTCCTCGCTGCGCACCTGGCTGCGCCGGACCGGAACAAGAAGGGGAGGCCGGGCAATCCGAAGTACTGGGACCACATCGGGCTGGAGCTGCGCGGAGCCACCCTCGTGGACTTCGACTTCGGCCGGTGCGAGGTGTCGTCCGCGATCTTCGATGGAGCCCGGTTTGTCGGTGATTTCGCCGATTTCCGGGGCGCCAATATGGCTGTCGCCTCTTGTCAGGGAGCTACGTTTGAGGCTCCGACAGTGTTCGAAGACTGCGAGATCTCCCGGGCTTCCTTCGCGCGGGCGACGTTCCGCAAGTCGGTCAGGTTCACCCGCGCGACCTTGAGTGCCGGTGCGGATCTTCCGTACATCGCGTTCGGGAAGGCCCGCTTCGTCGGCCCAGCCGAGTTCAACGGAACTCGTTTCGCGGACCAGGCATCCTTCGCCGAGGCGGAGTTCCACGGCCCGCTCTACTTCAACGATACGGATTTCGAGGGAGGCGTCCGATTCGACCTCCTGAAAGCCCGTGCTTCCGCCTACTTCAACGACACGCGCTCCGCCGGAGACTTGAGCTTCGAACGGTCGAGCTTCGAATCCTCCTCCTACTTCAACGGTTCGCTTTTTGAAGGGGAGATGATCTCCGAGCTGGCCGACTTCGGCGGGCCCGTCTATTTCAACAATTCGCTTTTCGAGCTGGGTGCCGACTTCACGGCTGCGACTTTCCGCGAGTCCTCCTACTTCAACGATTCGCGCTTCGTGCTGGATGCCAGGTTCGAGACCGCGACGTTCCAGGGCGATGCCTTCTTCAATAAGTCCGAGTTCGCGGGCGCCGTCAGTTTCGACGGGGCTCGTTTCGACGGTCAGTTGCACTTCGCCGATGCCGGGTTCCTGAGCGACGGTGCGCCGTTGCGTGGTGCCCTGTTCCGTAGCCGACCAGAGAAGGAGCGGCTTCCCGCTGAGCATCGGGGCAGCGTTTTCCGGGCGACGAGAGTGGGATACTTCGTCATCGAGGAGGACTGAGGCGGAGGAGGGCAGCCAGGGTCGGAGTCTGGCCGGTCCGCGCTCGTAGCTGTCCTCCGTAGTCGCTGCTGTACCGTGCCACGCATGTCCCACGGCCGTCCGGCTTTCACCGTCCGATGAACCAGCTCCGGTACTTCCTGGAGGTGGCTCGGACCGGATCGATCCGGGAGGCTTCCGAGCGGCTGCACGTGGCGACCTCGGCGATCAGCCGCCAGGTGGCGAAGCTGGAGAACGAGGCGGGCATGCCGCTGTTCGAGCGGCAGCCGCGCGGCATGGTGCTGACCGAGGCCGGCGAGATGCTGGCCGCCTACGCGCGGCGGCGGATGCGTGAGGAGGAGCAGGTCCTCGCCGAGATGCGCGAGCTGCACCAGACGCACCGGAGCACGGTGAAGGTCGTCAGCTCGGAGGGCTTCGCCCAGGACTTCCTGCCGGAGGCGATGGCCTCCTTCCGCGCGGAGCATCCCGGCGTCCGGTTCCGGCTGCACGTCACCACTCCGGCCGCGGCGACCCGCGAGGTCGGCGAGGGCACCGCGGACGTCGCGGTCACCTTCAGCACGGCCCCGGAGAAGGGCGTGCGCGTCGAGCACTCCGAGCGCCACGACATCCGCGCCCTGGTCCGCGCCGACCACCCGCTGGCCGGCCGCGCGGAAGCCTCGCTGGCCGACCTGCTGCCGTATCCGCTGGCGCTGATGGAGGAGGGCACCACGCTGCGGCAGCTGTTCGACATCTGCTGCAGCATGGAAGGCCTGGAGTTCGATCCGGTCTTCGTCAGCAACCACACGATCGCCCTGCACAGCTTCGTCCGGCTCTCCGGCGGCGTGACCCTCACCGGCAGGCTGAGCGTCCGCCGCCGCCTCGACGCGGAGGGCCTGGTCTCGATCCCGCTGACGAACCCGGAGCTGCTGGAGCGGAACCTCCAGATCCAGACGATGGCCCAACGCCGCCTCCCGGCCCCGGTCCGCCTCTTCGTCGACCACCTGATCGCCACCATCCGCGACGACGGCTGAAGGCCGGTCGTTCGAGCCCGAACCTCCTCGACGTTCGGGGGGAATGTGCCCGAAACCCTTGACACTGGGGGAAGATCGCTCCGACCCTGTTGGTCGATCGACAAATTTTAGAGCGAAATTCTAGGGTTGCGGCTCGAGTCGAGCCGGATGTGGGGGTTGGCCACCAGCCGGTCGCGGAAGGGCGGAGCAATGGGGCTCTCGTACGTTCGTGAACTCTCGGAATATCCGACCGGATCCCGTCGGATGCGCATCCTGTCCATGGCGGTGCTGGCCAGCCTCATCGGCTCCTACGAGGGGCAGATCGCTCCCGTGGTGCCGTTGCTGCTGGAAGACCTGCACATGAGCCTGATCACCTACGGCTCGGTGTCGGCCCTGGCGCTGATGGCCGGGGCGATCGCGGCGATGGTCGGCGGGCGCCTGACCGACCAGTTCGGCCGCGTGCGGGTGCTGGTCCCGCTGATGCTGCTCACCGCGGTGATGTGCTTCGCGATGACGCTCGTGAGCACGCCCGGCGAGCTGCTCGTCGCCCGCGCCTTCCTGTCGGTGCTGGACGGCGTGGTGATGGCCGCGACCGCGCCGCTGGTGCGGGACTTCTCGCCGCGGATGGGCCGGGCGCAGGCCTTCGGCTTCTGGACCTGGGGACCGGTGGGCGCGAACTTCCTGGCCGCCGCGATCGCCGGTTTCACGCTGCCGCTGTTCGACAACTCCTGGCGCTCGCAGTTCGTCATCATGGGCGTGATCTCGCTGGTCATCTCGCTGGTGATCGCGTTCAACATCGCCGACCTGTCGCCCCGGCTGCGGGCGCAGATCCAGCAGACCGAGAAGCGCGCGCTGGCCGCGGCCGACACCGACCGGCCGGTGCGGATGCGAGACCTGTTCGGCCACACCACGATGTGGGCACACGTCGTCGGCATCTCGGTGTGGCTGGTGCTCTACCTGACGTTGTCGCTGTTCGGGCAGACGATGCTGGCGCAGAGCTTCGGGCTCAGCGCGGCCTCGGCGTCGGCCGTGATGAGCGGGTTCTGGGTGCTCAACCTCGGCACGCTGATCGCCGTAGGCCGGCTCTCCGACCGGCTGCAGCTGCGCAAGCCGATCACCGCCGCGGGCACCGTCGTCGCGGTGGTGATGACCGGCTACCTCGTGGTGCTGATGGGCGGCGAGACGATCTCGATCGTGCAGCTGCTGATCACCGGGGCGCTGCTCGGCGCGGGCATGGGTGCCGCCTACGCGCCGTGGATGGCGAACTACTCGGAGAACACCGAGGACATCGATCCGCGGCTGCAGGGCAGCGCGTGGGGCGTGTTCTCGTTCCTGACCAGGGTGATGGCGGTGCTGGTGCTGTTCCTGATGCCGCGCGTCGTGGCCGCCACCAGCTGGTCGGCGTGGTTGTCGATCGCGCTGGTCTGCATGGTGCTGTTCCTGCCGGTGATGCTGCTGTTCCGCGGGCCGTGGCGGCGTTCGCCGGCCCGCGCGGACGTCGCGCCCGGCGTCGAGAAAGCCGAGAGGTGAGCAGATGACCGACCTTTCCCAGGACGCGGTGGACCGTGTCGACCTGGCCGGCCTCGGCCGCGTCGACATCGACGACGTGCTGGCCTACCTGCACCGCGACCTGAAACGACTACCCGGCTACCTGGACCTCTACCGCCGGTACCTGCGGCAGCGCTGGGACGTCTACGAACTCGACTTCACCCGCGACGCGGCGGACTGGACCGAGCGGATGACCGAGGTCGAGCGGGAGGCCTTCGTCGCGATCTCGTCGGGATTCCACCACGGCGAGCGGCAGGTCGAGGTGGAGCTGCCGGTGTTCATGCTGGGCGGCAGCGAGGAATCGAAGATCTACATGTCCAGCCAGATCGAGGACGAGGCCCGCCACACGGTGTTCTTCGACCGCTTCTACCGCGAGGTGGTCGGGCTGCCCGGCGAGTCGATCCAGGACGTGCTGGACGCGTCCTTCCACCACGTGGCCGAAACGTTCGTCGGGCCGTTCGGCCTGCTCGCCTACCAGGCCGACGAACTGCGCGCGGACCCGGAGAACCCGGCGCTGCGGGTGCGCTACGGCACCAACTACTTCCTGTGGATCGAGGGCGTGCTGGCGCTGTCGGTCATGAAGATCACCCTGACCTACTGCCGCAACAAGGGTTTCCTGCCCGGCTACTACGCGGGATTCACCGCCACCTGCCGCGACGAGGCCCGCCACGTGCAGGCCGGGATGCGGTTCCTGCGCGACTCGGTGCGCGAGGATCCGCGCCTGCTGCTGGAGATCCACGAAACGCTGCGCACCATCCTGGCCATCAACGGCGCGACGAGCCGCCGGGTGGCGCTGGAGTCGCTGGGTTGGTCGCCGGAAGACGTGCGGCGGCTGATGATCCGCCAGCTGAACATGAAGCTCTCCGACGTGGGCATCGGCCTGGCGCCGGACATCGAGCGGATGATCGAGGGGATCGAGCCCGAACTGGCGGGAGGATGAGCATGCGACTGTTCAGTCCACAGTGGGCGGAGGCGGCGCGCGAGGTGGTCGACCGCGGGCCGGACGAGGCGATCCGGGCGACGAAGCTGCCGAGCTACTGGGAATGGATCGACCGGGCGCGCGAGTCGTACTCGTCGTCCTGGGCGCTCGGCCTCGCGGAAACGGGGCAGTACCTGCGGTTGCAGTGGAACGACGGCGACTGCGTCGAGGCGTCGATCCGCGACGAGCCGGACGCGGACTACGTGCTGACCGCCGACGCCGACGCCTGGCGGGACATCGCCACCGGCGAAGACGCCGGACGGCTGTTGATGTACCGCCGGATGAGGCTGGTGCGCGGCGACGTCCTGCTGTTCTTCCGCGGGATCTACTTCGTGGTGGAATCCATCGCGGCGATCGGACGGATCCCCGCCTCGCTGCCGAGGTCTTGACTCTGACATCGGTGTCAGGCTCTAGCTTGACGGCATGACTGAGCGTCTCGTGGACATCCAGGTGGTGCTGCCCGATGAGGCCGCGGCGATGCGGCCGGCCGAGCTGATCGACCTCGGGGTGGCGGCCGAAGCGCTGGGCTACCACACCGTGTGGCTGCCGGATCACCTGTTGCCGCCCGACGACTACGGCAACGTGTTCGGCGGCGTCTACGAACCGCTGATCACGCTCTCGTACCTGGCGGCGCGGACGACCACGATCCGGCTGGCGACGTCCGTGCTGGTGCTGCCGATGCGCAATCCGTTCGTGGTGGCCAAGCAGGTGGCGACCCTCGACCGGCTCTCCGAGGGCCGGATGAACTTGGGCGTCGGAGTGGGCTGGAACCGGACCGAATTCGACGCCGTGGGAGCCGATTTCCGCACGCGCGGCGCCCGCACGGACGAGGCGATCGCGCTGCTGAGGCACCTTTTCGGCGGTGGTCGCGGCCCGTTCCCCGGGAAGTTCTACGGCTACGAGACCGGGGTGTTCGAGCCGAAGCCCACCAGGCACGTGCCGATCACGGTCGGTGGCACCTCGGACCGCGCCCTGCAGCGGGCGGCGGCCCTCGCGGACGAGTGGCAGGGCGTCAACCTGGCACCGGAGCAGTTCGCGCGCTGCCTGGTCCGGCTCGGGGAACTCGGCGAACGTCAGATCCGGGTGGGGACTCGGATCGAGTGTGCCGATGAGTCGCAGCTCGGTGAGACCGTCGAGCAGACCCGTGCGTTCGCCGAGGCAGGCGCCGACGCCGTGGCGATCCGATTCGGCGCGGTGGAGGGTTTCGCCGCCAGGATGACGGAGTTCGCCGAGCGGTGGTCCGCCAAGGGCCGGTGAAGCCTGTCGCCGTTTCGTCGTGGTCAGGTCTCGTGAGCATTTTGGAGCGCTATAGAGCCTGTTTCCAAACTTGTCCTGCGTGGCGGTGCGGGTGGCGGCCCCCTGCGGGAGTCACCGCGGTCTTCTCGCTGTGGGATCCCCGACATCATGAATGCCAATTCACTACGTCGGGGCTGTCCTCGCTGGGAGAACCCCGGAGGGGTGGGCATCGTGAACCCGCGGCGGTGCAAGCGGCATGGGTGGGCTAAGCGGCTGCGCCGCTTCAAAGACAAAACGCCCGCGTTACCACATTCGCACGTCACCACATCCAAAACAGGCTCTATAGCAGTCCAAACTGCTCACGATTCAGGTCGCGCTCCTACAGAGACTCGGCCGACCCCCGGGCGCGCAGGCGGCGGAGCATGCGCGCGTCGGCGAAGCCGACCGCGTGCGCCGCAGCCTCCGCCGTCGCGCCCTGGCCGAGCAGGTGCTCGGCGCGCTCCGCGCGGAGCACCTGCTGGTAGCGCAGGGGTGTCAGCCCCGTTGCGCGCACGAAGGAGCGGGTCAGGGTGCGCTCGCTGCAGCCCGAGGCGGCGGCGAGCGCGGCGAGCGGGAGCGGCTCGGTGAAGCGGGCGTCGATGAGGTCCTGGACGCGGTGCACCGCGTCGTTGAGGTGCGAGCGGTGCCGCAGCATCGCGCTGGCCTGCTGGTCGTCGCCGTTGCGGCGGGCGTAGACGACCATGCCGCGCGCGACCTGCGCCGCCGCGCCCGGGCCGTGCCTGGTCGCGACCAGGTGCAGCGCCAGGTCGATGCCGCTGGCGATCCCGGCGGAGGTGATGATCCGGTCGTCTTCGACGAACAGCACGTCGCGCACCACGCTCGCCGCCGGATGTCGGCGGGCGAGCTCGTCCTGCAGGTCGTGGTGCGTCGTGCAGCGGCGCCCCCGCAGGAGACCGGCCTGCCCCAAGACGTCCGCGCCCGAGCACACGCTGGCCACCGTTCCGCCGGCGGCGTGGTGCTCGCGCAGCCGCTCGGCGGACGCGGCGTGCAGCTTCGGCCAACGCGGCGGCTCGGCCACGAGCGAACCGGGGACGACGATGAGGTCGTCCCCGGTCAGCGCGGGCCAGCTGGTGCCGGCGTGCAGCGGCAAGCCCTGCGCGCTCACCACCTCACCGCCCTGCGCGACGTACGAGAGGTGGTAGCGGTGCCCGAGGTTCGCGGCGGTGGAGAACACCTGCGCGGGCCCGGCCAGGTCCAGCAGGTGCAATCCCGGCAGCAGCAAGAAGACAACACGACTCACGATCCGGTCATCTTACGTCCAGGTCTCCAGGAGCAAGCGAACGGCCTCCTCACGCCGCCTATCGAGTCGAACGGTCCGTTCGCCTCGCGGGCTCAAGCGCGGGCATGCTCCGGTGGGTTGAAGCGAACGGCCCGTTTGCCTCGCCTGGCGTGGCGAACGGGCCGTTCACTTCAGCTACCGGTGAGTTCCGCGACGGTGCGGATGGTCGCGAAGCGGCCCGACAGGGCGTATTCGGTGCGGGCGATGATGTCCTCGGAGTGCAGGGTTCGCGGGTTCGCCAGGAGCTCTTCGATCGTCTGGTCCGCCGGGGCGTTCCGGTGCGCGATCGGGTTCGTCGCTGTCGCGTCCGTGACGAACGTGACGTCGTAGCCGAGGTCCGAGGCGATCCGGGTCGTCGTCTCGCAGCACTGCTCCGTGCGGATCCCGGACACCGACAGCTCCCGGATTCCGCGCTGCGTGAGGATCTGGTCAAGGTTCGTGGTGGTGAACGCGTTGTGCGAGGTCTTGGTCAGCAGCGGTTCGCCGTCCGCCGGAGCGAGCCCGTCCTGCAGCCGGACGTGGCCGTTGACCGGGTCGAACGCGTTGCCGGTGCCGGGTTCGCTGTGCAGGACCCAGACGACCAGGTCGCCTTCGGCGCGCGCCAGCGCCACCAGCCGGTTGACCTGCGCAACGATGTCGGGATTGGAGATGGCCCGCCACAACGGGCGCTGCCGGAAGGACTCTTGGACGTCGACGACGAGAAGCGCTTTGTTCACGCCTCGAAGTCTTGTCGTCCGCGCGCCCGGGCGGGAGGCACGATCGCGCCGCATGCCGGAACGATCTGGTCAAGCGGGTTCGTCGACGCGCGCGGGTGCGGGAACCGGCGCCTGCCGCTCGGGCGCACGGCTGCGGACAGCCGCCGCGACCACTCCGCACGCCGCGATCGCGGTCATGGCCAGCAGCGCCATCCGGTAGCCGAGCACGAGCTGGTCGACGGCCTGCCCGGACACCCCGGAGATCGTCCCGGCGAACACGTCGTCCCGCAGTTCCACGGGCAGCGGGCTGGTGATCAGCGCCAGTGCCAGCGCGGTGCTGACCATCACGCCGATGTTCTGCACGGTCAGCCGCATCGCGTTGCCGACGCCGACCCGGTTGCGGGGCAGGCCGTTCATCACCGCGGTGGCGTTCGCGGGCATGAACAGCCCCGATCCGGTGCCGAGCAGCACGAGCCCGATGGCGATCGGTCCATAGGGGACGGTGGGGGAGACCGAGATCGCCAGTACCACCAGGCCGATGGTGGTCAGCACGCCGCCGGTGATCGCGATCGAGCGCGTCGACATCCGGCCCTGCAACAGGCCCGATCCGGTCGAGGCGATCATGGTGGTCAACGGCAGCAGCAGGACCTTCAGCCCGGCTGCCACCGGGTCGTCGCCCTGCACCGCCTGGTAGAACAGCGCGATCAGCAGCAGCACGGCCATCCGCGCGATGGTGTTGAGCAGGCCCGCAGCGAGGCCGAACGAATAACCGGGATCGCGGAACAGATCGATGTCCACGGCGGGATTGCGGCGGCGCCGCTCGACGGCCAGGAACACCGGCGCGAGCACCACGAACAGCGCGAACGAGCCGAGCACCAACGGGTCTGCGAGACCGCGCTCGCCGATCTGCGAGAGCCCGAGCAGGAAACTGCCCAGGCAGAACAGGATCAGGAGATTGCCCGGCACGTCGACGCCGCGTTCGCCGGTCCGGCCCTTGTCGGTGCGCAGCACCATCGCGCCCCAGAGCAGGCACAGCAGGCCCATCGGGACGTTGCTCCAGAACACCCACTCCCAGCCGAACCGGTGGCTGAGGAAGCCGCCCAGCGTCGGGCCGAGCAGCTGGGCCACGGAGAACGACGCAATGTAGATGCCCATGCCGCGGCCGAGGTGTCGGCGCGGGAAAGCGGTGGTCAGCAGCGCCGCGCTGTTGGCGAGCAGCATCGTGCCGCCGGCGGCCTGCACGACGCGCAGGGCGACCAACGTCCAGGCGGTCGGCGCGAAGCCCAGCGCGAGACTCGCGGCGGTGTAGACGGCCAGCCCGGTCAGGTACATCGTGCGGCGGCCGAACAGGTCGGCCAGCCGGCCGAAGAAGACCATCAGCGTGGTCGTGGTGAGCATGAACGACAGCAGCATCCAGCTCGCGGCGGTGGAGCTGGCCTGGAAGTGCCGGGAAACCTCGGGCAGCGCCACGTTGAGCGAACTGGTGCCCAGCCCGGTCAGCACGCTGGCGATGCTGACCACGGACAACACGCGCCACGCGTAGCGCAGCTGATCGTCCACGGCCGGGCCTCCTCCTCGAACGGGCAATACTAGAACGGTATTCTCATCCAGGCCCGCCGAGAAGCGCCCATCTGTGCAAAAGGCGTTGACAGTGGTAGGAATCACTAGCCAGCCTTTCTAGAAGGTGACTCTAAAACCGGGTTCCGGGAGGACCGCATGGGCGGCATCGTGGACGGGCGGATCGTCATCGTGACCGGCGCGGCGCGCGGCATCGGCCGCGGCCACGCCCTGGAGTTCGCCAGGCAGGGCGCGAAGGTCGTGGTGAACGACATCGGAGCGGAAGTCGACGGCAGCGGCTCCTCCACCGGGCCGGCCGGTGAGGTCGTCGACGAGATCCGCGCGGCCGGCGGCGAGGCGATCGCCAACGGTGACGACGTCGCCGACTTCGAGGGCGCCAAGCGGCTCGTCGAGTCGACCGTCGGGCACTTCGGCGACCTGCACGTGCTGGTCAACAACGCGGGCATCCTCCGCGACCGGATGCTGTTCAACATGACCGAGCAGGAGTGGGACGCGGTGATCCGCGTGCACATGAAGGGCACCTTCGCTCCGCTGCGGCACGCCGCGGCGTACTGGCGCGCCAAGGCCAAGGCGGGCGAGGAGATCGACGCCCGGGTGATCAACACGACCTCGTCCTCCGGTATCTACGGAAACCCCGGCCAGGGCAACTACGGCGCGGCGAAGGCGGGCATCGCCGGGCTGACCGTCATCGCGGCCCGCGAGATGGAGCGCTACGGCATCGCGGTCAACGCCATCGCCCCGGCCGCGCTGACCCGTATGACCGACGGCCTCGGGCGCCAGGTTCGAGCGCCGGAAGGCCGGTTCGACGTCTCGAACGCGGAGAACATCGCGCCGCTGGTGGTGTGGCTCGCAGGCGCGAAGGCCAAGGGCATCACCGGTCGGGTGTTCAACGTGCGCGGCGGTTCGATCAGCGTCGCGGAGGGCTGGATCGCCGGGCCCGGCGTCGACAAGGGCCAGCGCTGGGACCCGGCCGAACTCGACGACGTGATCCCAGGCCTGGTGGCCGAGGCGCGGGAGAACGCGCTGACCAACGGCAAGGTCCCGGGCGAGGAGTGAACTGGCGGCTGCCCGATCCCGGACCCGTCCCGCCGGGCTGGGTCCGGGTCGACTGCCACCTGCACACGGTGCACTCCGGCGACGCGGTGTCCACAGTGGAGCAGATTGCGAAGCGGGTGGCGGAGGAGCGGATCGACGTGCTGTGCGTGACGGACCACCACAGCCTCGACGGCGCGTGGGAAGCCGTGGAACGCGACATCGGCGCCCGAGTCGTGGTGGGGGAGGAGATCCGCACCCGAGCAGGCGAGGTGATCGGCCTGTTCCTGACCGAGAGAATCCCGTACGTCCTGGCGCTACCCGACGTGGTGCGCCGAATCCGCGACCAGCAGGGCGTGATCTACGCGCCCCACCCCCTTGACCCGAACCGAACCAGCCTCGGCCTCGACGGCCTGCGAGAACTCCACGAACACGGCGCACTCGACGTCGTGGAGACCTGCAACGCCAAGATCAGCAACCCGGAGCACAACGCGGCAGCGGCAGATTTCGCCGCCCGCCGCGGAATCCCGGCCGCGGCGGGCTCGGACGCCCACGACCCACCGGGAATCGGAGCGGCCTACCTCCACATGCCCGACTTCGACGGCCCGGCCGACTTCCTGGAAAAGCTCGGAGAAGCCCGAATCCGGGGCGAATACCGAGACCACGTCGGCTGGCAGCCACGAGCTCGTGAGTGAACAATCCGGTTCTTACCGGAACCATCACTCACGACTCAGTGCCATTTCGGTCTCCTTCGCTGCTGTTCTGGCAGGGCGAGGAGATCGTTTCGGGGTGGTCAGACAGTTTTCCGGGCTGTTTTGGCGAATTCTCCACCATCGTGTCGCCTGAGGTTCGGGGCCGTGAGTCTTTTGGGTTGCTATGGCGACCCAAAAGACTCACGGCTGGCGAACGGGCCCGGTGGTTACTTCGACGCCGGGTTGGCGACCGCCGTTACGGTGCAGTAGCCGATCGGGCCGCTGGTGTCGTGGTACGTGCAGCTCGCCGCCGCGATGCCGTCCTCGCTGAGGTGGCCCGTGGCTTCCATGCCGATCGCCTCGCTCAGCGGTAGGCGGCTGAGCGTCAGCGTGTAGTCGGCGTTGATGAACTCCAGGAGGCCGTGGGTGCCGAAATTCGCCAGCGGGCTGGCGAAATCGCCCGCCAGCGCGACCCGGACGAACGGCGACGGTGATTCGCCCGCCACCAGCTCGTTGTTGTCCCGCAGCCAGGCGCGGCGTCGGCCGTCGGCGCTCCAGTCGTTGGTGGGCTTGCCGTCGGCGTCGAGCATCCAGATGTCGAACGGCGGCGGCCAGCCCGACGACTGGGAGCGCGGCGGGCCGATCTCCTCCGGGGTCGGCATGGCCCACGCCGGCGTCGGCGCCACGGTCTCGGTTGGCTGCTCGCCGCGGCGCAGCAGCACCGCGCTCGCCCGCGCGACCGGGGTGTCCCCGGCGTACACCGTCGCGTCCGCGATGCGGATGCGACGGCCGTCGCGGACCCGCTGGGTCTCCACCCGCACCGGGACCAGCTTGGTGTTGCGGAACAGGTCGACGGTCAGCCGGGTGAAGTGGAAGTCCGGCCCGGCGTGCTCGTGCTCCAGGGCGCGGGCGAGCAGTCCGCCGAACAGCCGGCCGTGCATCATGTCCGGCGCCCACGGGCTGCCCGCGTGCGGCCCGGGCACCAGCCGGTCGCCGTCGATGGTGAAGAACGGTTCCGTGCCGTTGGTCTCGGCCATCAATCCTCCTCGTCTTCGTCGTCGCGGAGCGGGTCCAGGCGGCGGATCAGCCGCAGCGTGGCTTCCAGAACCTTGTTCGCTTCCCGCTTGCTCGAGCACGTCGCGATCTCGCGGCCCGCCTCGCCGATGATCGTGGTCAGCACCGCGACGGTCACCCGGTCCACCGGGTCGGTGCCGGCGCCCAGCAGCACCGCATTCTGCCGCACCCACTCGCGGCCGCGGGTTCGGCGGATCAGTTCGAACCCGGGCGGCCCGTCGCCGTCCATGAACAGCCGGACCAGGTCGCGGCGCGCCCACGAGCCCTCCAGGAAGGCGCGTGCGCCGACGTTGAACAGCGTCAGCGGATCCTCCTCGCCGCCGGCGCGGGCCTTGGCGACGGCGCTGATCGCGTTCTGCTCGTGGGTGGCCTGGTGGTCTTCCCACAGCGCCAGGAACAGCTCGGTCTTGCCGCCGAAGTGGTGGTAGAGGCTGCCGACGCTGGATCCGGCGCGTTCGACGACCTCGGCGACGCTGGCCTCGGCGAACCCCTTCTCGGTGAACACCTCGCGCGCGGCCTGCAGCAGCACGCGGCGGGTTTCCGCGGTTCGGCTCCACTGCCAGGCGTTGGAGCGGTTCGTCTTCCGTGCCATGCCCACCTTCCCGTCGTGCTGGTCGGACCGCCTCGAACGCCGGTCGCTGCGGATCGGCCCTGGTCAGAGCCCGTGCGTACTTTCTGTCGCTATGGCAGCACAAAGTACTCACGGCCACCCACCTGCGGAAACATCCGCCGATCCGGTGTTCGAGTAGTGGGATCGCATTCTAGAACGTGCCCGGCACCGGCGTGGCTACCACGGACGGACGCTAGGCGCGGGGCGTCCAAGTATTTAGAGTGCCGTTCTAGAAAGTCTTCGAACCGCCGGGCAACGGGGCCCGAGTCGAAAGGACTTCGCGATGGTCGACTTCGCACTCGGCGAAGAGGAACGGCAGATCCGCGACACCGTCCGCAGCTTCATCACCAGGGAGGTGCGGCCGCTGGAGGAAGAGGTGTTGCGCAACGAGCGCGTCGGCAAACCTTCGGTGGACCCGGACGTGCTGCGGGAGCTCCAGCACAAGGCGAAGAAGGCCGGGTTCTGGGGCGTCAACACGCCCGAGGAGTACGGCGGGATGAACCTCGGCGCGGTCATGTCCGCGATCCTGGCGATGGAAACCGGCCGGACGTTCGTGCCGTTCAGCTTCGGTGGCAGCGCGGACAACATCCTTTACGCAGGCAACGAGGAGCAGAAGCAGCGCTACCTCGTCCCGACCATCGAGGGCGAGCGGAAGTCCTGCTTCGCCATCACCGAGCCCGGCGCGGGCTCCGATGCCCGCAACATCCGCACCCGCGCGGTCCGCGACGGCGGCGACTGGGTGATCAACGGCGAGAAGACCTTCATCACCGGCGGCAACGAGGCCGACTTCGTGATGGTCTTCGCCGTCACCGACCCCGATGCGAGCGCCGACAACGGCGTGACGTGCTTCCTGGTCGACCGGGACATGGGCTGGAAGTCCGAGCCCATCCCGACCATGGGGCAGTGGGGCCCGGCGTCGCTGGTGTTCGAGGACGTGCGGGTGCCGGCCGAGAACGTGCTCGGCGAGGTCGGCCGGGGCTTCCCGCTGGCGCTGCGCTGGATCGGCCAGGGCCGCTACATGATCCCGGCGCGGGCGATCGGCGCGGCGGAGCGGATGCTGCAGATGGCCATCGACCACGCCAGGATCCGCGAGTCGATGGGCCGCCCGATCGCCGAGTACCAGGCGATCCAGTGGCAGATCGCGGATTCCCAGGTCGAGATCGAGTCCACCAAGTGGCTCACGCTGCACGCCGCGTGGCGGGCGCAGCAGGGCATGGACGCGCGGCACTGGTCGTCGATCGCCAAGCTGCACGGCGCCGTGATGGCCAACCAGGTCGTCGACCGAGTGCTGCAGATCCACGGCGGCATGGGCTACACCCGCGAGCTGCCGATCGAACGCTGGTACCGGGAGCTGCGGCTGCTGCGGATCTTTGAGGGCACCGACGAGATCCAGCGCCGCACCATCGCCCGCAACCTGCTCAAGGGCCACGTCAAGCTAGGAGGGATCGCGGAGTGACACGGCGTCGCGCGGCCATCGTCGGGGTGGCCGAATCCGAGTTGGGCAAGACCCCGCACCTGACCGTGCTGTCCCAGCAGGCGCAGGCGACGAAGGCCGCGCTGACCGAGGCCGGTTTGCGGCGCGACGACGTCGACGCGCTGTTCGTCGCCGGCGGCTGGTCCTGGGCGCCGTCGCTGGCCCTGGCCGAATACCTCGGCATGCGCCCGCGGTACCTGGACGGCACCAACATCGGCGGCTCGTCGTTCGAGGCGCACCTCGGCCACGCCACCGCGGCGATCGAGGCGGGCGTCATCGACGTCGCGGTGATCGCCTACGGCAGCACGCAGCGCAGCGACCGGTCCCGCAACCAGCCGCGCCCGGCGACGCTGACCGAGCAGTTCGAGCGGCCGTACGGGCTGCCCACGCCGGTCGGCGCCTACGCACTGGCGGCCAACCGGTACATGCACGAGCACGGCGTGACCAGCGAGCAGCTCGCCGACGTCGCGGTGTCCGCGCGGGAATGGGCGCGGCTGAATCCCAAGGCGTACCACCGGGATCCGCTCACCGTCGACGAGGTGCTGGCGTCGCCGATGATCTGCGAGCCGCTGCACAAGCTCGACTGCTGCCTGGTCACCGACGGCGGCGGCGCGCTGGTCGTCGCGGCCGAGGACCGGTGGCCGGATCTGGCGACGCGGCCGGTGATCGTGCTCGGGCACGGCGAGGCGACCACGCACAACACCATCGCCAACATGCCGGACCTGACCGTCACCGGCGCCGCCCGGTCGGGCCCGGCGGCGCTGGAGATGGCCGGGGTCGGGCACGACGACATCGATGTGCTGGAGATCTACGACTCGTTCACCATCACCGTGCTGCTGACGCTGGAATCGCTCGGGTTCTGCAAGCCAGGCGAGGCGGGCGCGTTCGTCGCGGGCGGTCGCACCGCGCCGGGCGGCGAGATACCGATGAACACCAACGGCGGCGGGCTGTCCTTCACGCATCCCGGGATGTACGGGATCTTCCTGCTGATCGAGGCGACCCGGCAGCTGCGCCACGACTTCGCCGGCACGCCGCGGCAGGTGGACGGCGCCGAGCTGGCGCTTGCCCACGGCACCGGCGGGGTGCTGTCGTCGACGTCGACCATCGTGCTGGGAAGGGGCTGACCGATGGTGCAGATCATCCCGGACGCCGAGACGCGTCCGTTCTGGGACGGCATCGCCGCGGGCGAACTCCGCATCCAGCGGTGCGCGGACTGCGAAGCCGCCGTGTTCTACCCGCGCTCGGTGTGCCCGGGCTGCTTCGGCGACCGGCTCGACTGGTTCACCGCGAGCGGCCGCGGCACGGTCTACTCCTGCACGGTCGCGCACCGGGCGTTCGGCGAATTCGCCGGGCAGGCGCCGTTCACCGTCGCGCTCGTCGACCTGGACGAGGGGCCGCGGATGCTGACCCGCATCGTCGACGGCGACCAGACGCGCATCGGCGACCGGGTCGAGCTGGTGATCACCAGACTCGGCGAGGATTCTCCCGAGGTGCCGTGCTTCCGGGTGGTCGGGCGATGAGCGCGGAAGCGGTGCGGGCGCTGTTCAACCCGCGGTCCATCGCGCTGGTCGGCGCCACCGACAAGTCCGGCTGGTCGCTGGCGACCTTCGACAACCTGCGCAACAACGCCTTCCCGGGCCCGGTGCACCTGGTCAACCCGCGCACCGAGGTCGTGCACGGCGAACGCGCTCATCCGAGCCTGTCGGCGATCCCGGAGAAGGTCGACCTGGCGTACGTGATGGTTCCGACGCACGCGCTGCTGGATGTGCTGCGCGAGGGCGCGGAACTGGGCATCCGCAGCTACGTCGTGCTCACCGCCGGGTTCGGCGAGACCGGCGCAGAGGGCCGCCGGCTGGAACGCGAGGTGGCCGAGTTCGCCCACGAGAACGACCTGATCCTGTTGGGGCCCAACGGAAACGGCTACATCAACGCGGCCGCCGGCATCACCCCGTACGGCCTGCCGATCCCGGCGCCGCTGGTCCGCGGCCCGATCGGGGTGGTGCTGCAGAGCGGCGCGCTGGCCAGCGCGGTGCTGAACTTCGCGCAGGCCCGCAACGTCGGCATCAGCCTGCTCACCGCGATGGGCAACGAGACGGTGCTGTCGGTGACAGACGTGATCGACTACCTCGTCGACGATCCGGCGACCAAGGTCATCGCGCTGTTCCTGGAGCAGGTGCGCCACCCCGCCGAGTTCGCGCGGGTCGCCCGCCGGGCCGCGCAGGCAGGCAAACCCATCGTGGCGTTGAAGATCGGGTCCAGCGAAATCGCCTCGCACACCGCGCAGGCGCACACCGGCGCGCTGGTCGGCGACGACGCGGTGGTCGACGCGGCTTTCCGGCAGCTCGGCGTGATCCGCGTGCGCTCGCTGGAGGACCTGCTCATCACGGCGGGGCTGCTGGCCGAGGTCGGGCGGCTGCCGGGGCGCCGCGTCGGCGTGGTCACGCCGTCGGGCGGCGCGTCGGAGATCATCGCCGACCGCGCGGCGGAGGAAGGGCTCGAACTTCCCGAGTACGCGCCGGAGACCGTGGCGCGGCTGAAGGAGATCGTGCCCGATTTCGCCACCGTGCAGAACCCGCTGGACGTGACCGGGTACGTGGTGGTCGACCGGACGCTGCTGGGCCGGGCGCTGGAGGTGGTGGCCGAGGATCCGGGCATCGACGCGGTCCTGCTGCTCGCCGACCTGCCGCGGGTGCCGCCGCCGAATCCGGAGCTGAGCATCGCGGCGTTCCAGGAGAACGCGCGCCGGATCCGCGAGTCGCCCCGCCCGGTGGCGGTGATCGGCAACGTGTGCGCCGATGTCAGCGAGTTCGGCCGGATGATCCAGGAGAAGTCGGGCTTCCCCTACGTGGCGGGCGGAATCGAGCACGGCATGACCGCGCTGGGTGCCGCCGCGCGTTGGTCGGAGGCTTCGGTGTCTCATGTGGACGATCCGGAACCGCTGGGCGTGCGGGGTTCCGGGATCTGGACCGAACACCAGGCGGCGGCCCTGTTGTCCGACAACGGGATTCCGGTGGTTCCCGCGCAGCTGGCGGCGGATGCGGACGCCGCTGTCGCGGCCGCCGAGCGGTTCGGCTATCCGGTGGTGCTCAAGGCGGTCGCCGACGGTTTGGGACACAAGAGCGACATCGGCGGCGTGCGGCTCGGCCTGTCCGGCCCTGAGGACGTGAGCCGGGCGCATGCGGAGGTGTGCGCGACGCTGCGGGAAACCGGTGCGAGCGGGATCGGCGCGCTCGTGCAGCCGCAGCGCAGCGGTGGCGTGGAGCTGCTGGTCGGCGTCGTCCGGGATCCGTCGTGGGGCCTGACGATGGCCATCGGCCTCGGCGGCGTGTGGGTCGAGGTGCTGCGCGATTCGGCGCTGCGCCTGCTCCCGGTCGACCACGGCCAGGTCCGGCAGGCCCTCGGCGAGCTGCGCGGCGCGGCATTGCTGCAGGGCGCTCGCGGCTCGACTCCGGCCGACCTGGACGCGGTGGCCGACGTCGTGGTGCGCATCGGACGCCTCGCCCAAGCGCTCGGCGAAGGCCTGGAATCACTGGAGGTCAACCCGCTGCTGGTCGACGGCGACCGCGTCGAAGCCCTGGACGCCCTGGTGACCTGGACTCGGTGAAGGCCGAGCGGGACTTTTCCTCGGGGTGACCGAGGAAAAGTCCCGTTCGGCCTGTTTGCGCCCGCCCGGCGGTTGTCCGCCGGGTGACGCGCTGATCGACTCCCCGGTACTTCGGCATGCAGCGAATGGGCGGTCACATGGAGAAGTTCACCCGAGGCGGATTCCGATCGAAGTGGCTGACCGGGGTGACGGCGCTGGTCACGGCCTTGCCGCTGCTCGCGGTCCCGACGGTGCACGCGGCGGCGGAGGGTTCCTGCGACCCGTTCACCGCGCCCGCGGTCGACGAATCGGTGCCGAAGGCCCGCGACGTCCTCGGCATCGACCTCGGCGAGCGCGACGTCAACACGGCGGAATCCGACGACTACCTGCGCGCGATCTCCGACGCGAGCCCGAAGGTCGTCGACGGCGTCCTCGGCACGTCGGTCGAGGGCCGTCCGCTGCGCTACGCGGTCGTCGGGCAGGAGAAGTGGGTGCGCCCGGCGGCTCTGGAGAACATCGGCCGGCAGCTCAACCGGCTCCGCGACCCGAGCACGCCGGAACCGCTGGCGAAGCAGATCATCCGGAACACCCCGGCCGTCCTGTGGGTGGCGGGGAACGTACATGGCGGCGAGAAGAGCGGCACAGACGCGGCACTGCGCGTGCTGTACGAACTGGCCGCCCGCACCGACTGCACCGCCCGGACGATCCTCGACGATGCGATCGTCGTGGTCCTGCCGACGCAGAACCCGGACGGCCGGGAAGCCGGCACCCGCCGCAACGCCAACGGGTTCGACATGAACCGGGACTGGTTCGCCCGCACCCAGCCCGAGACCGACGGCAAGCTGGAGAAACTGCGCGAGCTGCCGCCGCAGATGTACATCGACGCGCACGAGATGGGCACCGAGGACTACTTCTTCCCGCCCAACGCCGACCCCGTCTACCACGACATCGGCGAGACGCCGCTGAACTGGGTCTACAACAACTACGGCCCGGCGATGCAGCAGGCCTTCGGCCGGTTCGGCATTCCCTACTTCAACGGCCGGTCCTACGACCTCATGTACCTCGGCTACGGCGACACCGTGCCGCTGACCGGCTTCAACGCGGCCGGGATGACGTTCGAGAAGAGCTCCGGCGACCCGACGCCCGAGCGCGTCGGAGAGCAGTACACGGCGATCTGGGCGACGCTGATGGCCGCCGGCGCGCAGAACGACGGCATGCTCGCCGAGTGGCGCGCCGAACACCTGG
Source organism: Saccharopolyspora sp. NPDC050389 (assembly GCF_040655595.1). Taxonomy (NCBI): domain Bacteria; kingdom Bacillati; phylum Actinomycetota; class Actinomycetes; order Pseudonocardiales; family Pseudonocardiaceae; genus Saccharopolyspora; species Saccharopolyspora sp. NPDC050389. The sequence continues at coordinate 3,257 of NZ_JBFAKG010000046.1, read as the reverse complement.
AGGCCTACCGGCAGGGCACCGCCGGTGAGCTGGAACCGAACCGGCTCTACTGGAACGACGGCGAGATCTCCAACCCGGTGCCCGACATCAGGGTCAAGCACTACTTCCTGCGCACCGACGACCCGGCGAAGTCCGCCGAGGTGCAGCGCCTCGCGCGCCGGCTGCAGCGGATGGACGTCGACGTGTACCGCCTCGCCACGCCGCTGACGGTGCCAGACTACACCGAATACGGTCGCGCTCCACAGCAAACGACGCTGCCCGCGGGCACGTTGTGGATTCCCCTGGCACAGGGCCAGAAGCACTGGGTGCAGGCGATGCTCAACGAGAACAGCCACGTGCCGTTCCCGTATTTCTACGACGTCACGGCCTGGAGCGGCCCGCTGCTGGAGAACGTCAGCGGCGGTCGCTCGGGCGCCGACGTGAAGCCGCGGGCGATTCCCCTGCCGCAGCAGGCCGAACCGATCGCGCGGCCGGTCGCGGGCGCGCCGCGGACGGCGGTCTGGCAGGTGTCGGAGAGCAGCGCCGCGGTCGAGTCGTCGGGCTGGCTGCGCTGGTGGCTGGGCGAGCAGGAGGGGCTGGACTTCGGCGATCTCACCGCGGCGCAGATCGCCTCCGGCGCGCTCGCCGACTACGACGTGCTCGTGGTGCCGAACGGGTCGGACGCCGACGCCGCGGACTCGCTGGGCGAGCAGGGGCAGGCGGCGCTCACCGAGTGGGTGCGCGGCGGCGGCACGCTGATCACGCTGCGGGACAGCTCGCGGTTGGCGGCTCGCCTCGGGCTCACCTCGGCGACGTTCGCCGAGCCGACCTCGGACATCCCCGGCGCGCTGATCCGGATGGAGCTGGACCCGGTCAGCCCGCTCGCGGCCGGCGTCGGCCCGACGGCGTGGGCGATGTACGAGTACGACACGGTGTGGTCGGCCCCGGAGCGGTCCTCGGCGGCGCGCTTCCCGGCGGCCGGCGACTCGGACTGGTACGTCTCCGGTTTCGCCGAGGGCGCCGAGCAGTTGCACGGCAAGAGCGCCGTTGTGGACGAGAACGTCGGCAGCGGGCGCGTGGTGCTGTTCGGCTTCGACCCGAACTACCGGGCGTTCACCAACGGCACGGCGAAACTGCTGTTCAACGCCATCACCGGGCCGAAGACGGCGAACGCGCCGCAGACCGCCGCCGCGCCTGTCGCGGTGCCGACCGCGCCGCCGAGCTCGGACCGGATGGTGATCAGCGTGCGCCCGGACGCGGCGGACGAGGTGCAACGGCTGATCGCCGAGCGCGGCGGGACGGCCGAGGTCGTGCGCGGCCCGAACGTCGTGCGCTTCCGCGTCGACCTCGGCGGCATGAACGCGGACGAGCACCCGTGGGCGCACCGACTGGCCGACGAGGCCGCCGCCCTCGGGCGCGCCGTGGTGGCGATCAGCCTGCCGTAGCGGCTCGCCGGGCGAGCCGGCGGCCATTTCCGGCTGCAGCTCGCCCGGCGTTCACCTCCGCGACGGCTGATCGAGGCCTGCTGGATGCTCCCGGTGCGCAAGATCGCTGCGTTGTCCGGTTTGCGATAGATGGAGCGACGCATGTCAGGAAAGCTGAATCGCCGCAAGGTGTTGGGTCTCGGCGGCGCGAGCGCGGCCGCGGTGCTGCTCGGCACGGGAGCGTGGAGCAGCGCGGCGGCCGACACGCGGCTGCGCGGCGGATACCCGTTCTCGCTGGGCGTCGCCTCCGGTGATCCGCTGCCTGATGGCGTGGTGCTCTGGACCAGGCTGGCTCCTCAGCCGCTGGCCGCCGACGGTTCCGGTGGCATGCCCGACAAACCGGTGCAGGTGCGCTACGAGGTGGCCACCGACGAGTGGTTCCGCGACGTCGTGCGGCGCGGCGAGACCACCGCGACGCCGGAGCTCGGCCACTCGGTGCACGCCGAGGTCGCCGGCTTGCAGCCGGGCCGCGAGTACTTCTACCGCTTCCGCGCCGGAGGCGAGCTCAGCCCGGTCGGCCGGACCAGGACCGCGCCCGCCGCGAGCGCCGCGCTGGCCTCGCTATCGTTCGCCTTCGCCTCCTGCCAGCACTGGAAGGAGGGCTTCTTCACCGCCTACCGGCACATGGCCGCCGAAGACCTCGACTTCGTCGTGCACCTCGGCGACTACATCTACGAGTACGACCAGACGGACAACAAGCGCGGCGTCGCGCTGGGCGACGAGTTCAAGTCGGAGACCGAACGCCTCGAGCGCTACCGGCTGCAGTACGCGCTGTTCAAGTCCGATCCGCATCTGCAGGCCGCGCACGCGATGTTCCCGTGGATCGTCACGATGGACGACCACGAGGTGGACAACAACTGGGCCGGCGAGATCTCCCAGGACAACACCGATCCCGCGCTGTTCCTGCAACGCCGGGCCGCGGCTTTCCAGGCGATGTACGAGAACCTGCCACTGCGCCGCACCGGGATGCCCAGCGGCCCGGACGTGCGCCTGCACCGCAGGCTGAAGTTCGGCGACCTGGCCGACCTGACCATGATCGACACCCGTCAGTACCGCGACGGCCAGCCCTGCGGCGACGGCTCGAAGTACGACTGCACGGAGCGGCTGGACCCGCGCCGCACGATTCTCGGGGAGCAGCAGCGGGAATGGCTGCTGGACGGGTTCTACTGGAACCGGTCGAGGTGGCAGATCCTCGGCAACCAGGCGCCGATGGGCGAGACCGACCTCGACGCCGGCCCGGCGAAGAAGCTGTTCATGGACCCGTGGGACGGCTACGTGGCGGAGCGCAACGCGGTGCTGGCGGGCGCGGCCCACCGCGGGGTGCGCAACCTGGTGGTGATCACCGGCGACCGGCACCAGAACTACGCCTGGGACCTCAAGCGCGACTTCGAAGACCCGAACTCGCCCACGGTGGCCAGCGAGTTCGTCGGCACCTCGATCAGCAGCGGCGGCGACGGCGCGGACATCACCGACGAGGGCCGCACGATGCTCGCGGCGAATCCGCACATGAAGTTCTTCAACGCCCAGCGCGGCTACGTCCGCTGCACGCTGACGCCGGAGCTCTGGCGCAGCGACTACCGGGTGGTCCCGTTCATCTCGCGACCCGATGCCCCGATCTCGACCCGGGCCAGCTACGTCGTCGAAGACCGCCACCCCGGAGTCCAGCCCGCCTGATACCGGGGCCGTGAGTCTTTTGGGTTGCGGATTGAGCCCACAAAAAAAAAGGGCCGCCGGGGGGTGGCGGGGGGCGGCGCGGGGGGGGGGGGGTGGAGCGGGGGGGGCCCCGGGGTGCGC